>NZ_JBMDKU010000017.1:0-88532 GCF_057809855.1 Phenylobacterium sp. FG114
CCCTCGAAAAGCTCTGGGTCCACTGCAACGTCAAACGCATCGGCGGATACGCCGCTTAAGGCAGACGCGCGCCTCACGCTCTGAGCGGGAGGTTCTGGCGCGGCCGTCAGATCAGAAGGCCAGAGCGGCCGAGGGACGGTTTGGCCTCAACGCGAAGCCGCTCCTCAAGCGGCTTCGATCGCCCTATTGGGCCTGCGCCATCAGGCCTTGAATGGCCGAGATGAGCGTCGCACCTTCGAGGGGCTTCTCGACGATCGGCGCGCCGGCGCGGGCGGCCGCCTCGCGCAGCGCCGGCTTCGGATGGCTGGTGACGAAGATCGCGGGCAGGGCCACCTGGCGGGCGCGGAGCTGGCGCAGGGTGTCGAGCCCCGAAATGCCGGGAAGGCGCTCGTCGATCACCAGGCATCCGGCAGGATCGAGCGGGTCGCGCAGGAGCAGCGCTTCGCCGGATTCGAAGGTCTCCACCTCGTAGCCGTCGAGATCCAGCGCGAACGCCAGCGCCCTGCGCACGGCGTCATCATCGTCTACGACGTAGACTATGGTGCGGGGAGGCTGGCCGACGAGCTGATCCATACGCCAGCGTCCCATGGGCGCCCTCGACCCGCGTTGATCTCGCTCAAGCGAATCCGGCCAGGAGGGCGATGCGAACCAGCTCGGAGAGGCCGTTCGCGTGGGTCTTGCTCATGACGTTGGCGCGATAGACCTCGACCGTCCGCTGGCTGATGCCCAGTTCGTAGGCGATTACCTTGTTCATCTTGCCGGCGACCACGCCCCGCAAGACGTCCTTCTCGCGCCCGGAAAGCGTCGCGAGAACCTGCTCGAAACGGGCGCGCTCCTGGGCATGGATGTCGGTCTCCGCCTTCGCGTCCAGAGCCATGCGGATCGAGCGGAGCAGCACCTCGTCGTCGAACGGCTTCTCGATGAAGTCGACGACGCCGGCGCGCATCGCCTCGACAGCGAGCGGAACGTCGCCGTGCCCGGTGATGACGACCACAGGCAGGTTGAATCCGCGCTCCTTCAGCCGGCGGACCAGCTCAAGGCCGCTCATCTCCGGCATGCGCACGTCGGTCACGATGCAGCCGGCGGACAAGGTTCCGGCGACCTCCAGGAAGTCCAGGGCCGAGGCGTAGGTGCGCGCCGGCAGATCGTTCATCTCAAGGAGGAACCCCAGCGACGTACGGATCGCCTCGTCGTCATCGATCAGATGGACAATCGGCTCACTCATGGCGTGTCACTTCCTCGTCGCCCACGCGGGGGAGGGTGAAGCGGAAGATCGTCCCGCCTACGGGATTGGGCTCCACCCAGATGCGTCCCCCGTGGGCCTCGATGATGGTGCGCGAGATGGAAAGCCCGATCCCCATCCCGTGCGCCTTGGTGGTCATGAACGGTTGAAACAGCTGCTCAGCCGCTTTCGGGCTGATCCCGTGCCCGGTGTCGCTCACGAACACTTCCACCATATCGTCCGGCGCCGCGCGTGCGCCAACGAAGAGTTCCTTCTTCGGGCTTTCCTCCATCGCCTCGATGCCATTCCGGATGAGGTTCAAGGCCACCTGCTGGATCTGCACCTTGTCAGCCAGCACGAGATCCACTCCGGGGTCGATCTCGTAACGGAGCCTCACATTGCGCTCCCGAGCGCCCACCATGGCCAATGCTCCGGCCTCTTCAAGCAACTGCGGCAAGCTCTCGATGCTGCGCTCGGCCTCGCCCTTCGAGACGAACTCGCGCAGGCGTCGGATGATCTGGCCGGCCCGGAGGGCCTGCTCGGCCCCCTGGCTGATCATATCCTCGAGTCGCGCCTCGTCGAGCGGCTTGCGCTTGAGGAGCACGAGGCAACCCTTCATGAAGCTGGTCGCGGCGGTGAGGGGCTGGTTGAGCTCATGGGCCATGGCGGAAGCCATTTCGCCGAGGGCCGTCAGCCGCGAGACATGGACCAGCTCGCCCTGGACGTCCTGCAGCCGACGCTCGGCCGCCTGACGTTCGGTGAGGTCGCGCACGAAGCCCGTGAAGTAGCGGGTCTCGCCCGAAAGCATCTCGCCGACGGACAATTCCATCGGGAAGGTCGTGCCATCCTTCCGCTCGCCCACCACGACGCGCCCGATCCCAATGATTCGCCGCTCCCCCGTCTCCATGTACCGGGCCAGGTACGAATCATGCGCCGACCGGTAGGGGTCCGGCATCAGCATGCTGACGTTCCGGCCGACCACCTCGGTCGCGGTCCATCCGAACTGGCGTTCCGCCGCGCTGGAGAACGACTGCATGATCCCGCGCTCGTCGATGACGATCATCGCGTCCGGCACGGTGTCGAGGATCGATTGAAGATGCGCCTCGCGAGCGCGCGCGTCGGCCATGAACTGGCGGATCGTGCGCGCGCCGTGAAGCAGGCGCGAACCGATAAGGCCGATCGCGACCGTGAGCACAACGAAGACCAGGGCGCGGACGAGCACCTCGGGGTCACCGATCGTCTGGAAGCCGATCAGCCAGAAGCTGAGCAGAATCGACATGACGCCGGCGGCCAAGGTCGGACCCAGCCCCCCGACGGCGGCGGCGGCCAGCAGCGCCGGCACGAAGAGCAGGAAGACGAGCGTGTCGTGGAAATAGTGGTCCAGGAGGATCCGGAACGCGGCGCAAGCGGCGGCGGCGCCCAGGGCTACGCCGTAGGACCAGATCCGAGCCCATCGGGCGCGACGGATATCCTGAGGCGGCGGAACCTGCGGCATGCTGGAAGCGGTAGGTCCGAAGCTCGAATGTGACAAGCCGGGGTCACCTCAAACGATGGTCGAATCGGCGGGCGCGCGCGGGGCCGTCCGCGCGAGACCGGTCGCAATGAGCGCCAGGCCGGTCGTGGCGAAAGCCGCCGCCAGGAGTATCGCCACGGCGTGGGGCGTGCGGACCGGCAGTCCGACGGCCAGCAGCGCCGCGGCGATGAAGCTGGTGGCCGCCGAGGCCAGCAGCCAACGCCAGGCGCGAAGGGGGCGCAGGTGGAGAGCCGCGCCCAATTGGAAGCTCCCATCGACGACCAGCGCAGCGGCCAGAACCAGCGCAGCGGCGAGCGCTCCGACGGTGGGGTTGAAGGTGAGATAGGCGCCGAGCCCGACGGCGGCGAGCGCGGCCGCCACGGCCAGGCCCCGCAAGGATCCCGAGAATGTCAGCAGTCCGACGGCCAGCATCATCGCCCCGGCGAACCACAGCAGCCAGCCGCTCGCCGCGCCGATCACGCGGATCGCCTGCGCGGGAAAGGCTATGGCGACGCCGGCGAGCAGGAGCATGCCGACGCCCGCAGCGAGGGCGGGGCGTCGGCGGTCGGGATGGAGGTGAACGAGCGCGCCGAGGTCGCCATCGGTCATGGCGGCACACCCTCGCCGGGCGTCATCCGGTCGCCGAGCAAGTCCTCGACGTACAGGTGACGGACCATGACGTAAGCGACGACCGCGAGTGGCGTGGCGAACACCACGCCGAGCGGGCCCAGCAGCACGCCCATGGCGAGAACCGCGAAGAGGGTGAGCCCCATGGGCAGCTCAACCATCTGGCGAAGCAGCAACGGAGTGGCGACATTGGCCTCGAACTGGGAGGCGCCAAGGTAGACGGCGGTCGCCCAGGCAAAGGCGTGCGGCCCTTGGGCGGCCGCGACGATCAGCCCGGGAATGGTGGCGGCCCATGGCCCGACCACGGGCACGAATTGCGCGAGGCCGGCCAGCACGGCCAGCGCCAGCGGCGAGGGCACACCCACCCACCAGAGTCCGAGGCCCACCGTGACGCCTACGAGCAGCATCGAGGCGAGCGCGCCCAGCAGCCAGCGGTTGAGGGCCTCTCCGCAGGCCGAGAGCACCTGGGCCGCGCGCTCACGGCGACGCGGAGGGACCAGATGCAGGAGGCCTCGCAGGTAGGTGGCCGGGTGGAAGGCGAGATAGAGGCCGCAAAACAGCATGATGACGGTCGCCGCTGCGGCGCTCAGCGAGCCTTGCAGCAGGCGCGATGCAGTCTGCACGACCAAGCCGTCGGCGTGGCGCAACCGCTGCAGGTCGTCGAGGACATAGGCGCCCAGCGGCGAGGTCGCGAGTTGCGCCTCGAGCGCCTGCCAGGCGCGCGGAACCAGTTCGCCCAGGGTGGCCGCCTGTACGGCGACCTGTTGGCCGAACAGCCACACCGAGGCGGCGATCACGCCGGTCAGCCCCGCGACCGCCAGGGTGAGGGAGATGGGGCGCGGCAGTCGCAAGCGTTGCGTCAGGGGAGCGGCCAGCGCGTTCAGAAGGATACCCGTCAGGACCGCGCCGAACGCGAGGAGCAGGACGTCCGCGAGCCGCCACGCCAACAGGGCGATCACCACGAGGGCTGCCGCCTGCATGAGCCACGTGGCCCGCGAGCGTGGTCCGGCCGGCCGGGGCCAGCCGGCCGGCGGCGCGGGGACGCGCCTCAATGGGACAGCAATACGGGGCATGGCGGATCCTGCAGCACAGCTTCGGTGGCGCCGCCGAGAACGAACTCGCGGAGCCGCGCGTGGCCGTAGGCGCCCATGACCAGCAGGTCCGGCTTCGTCTCGGCGACATAGTCCCCGAAGCGACAGCCGATGGCGCGGTCGTGATCCAGCCGTTCGTCGACCGCCGCCTCGATCGCGTGGCGGCGCAGGTGACGCTGGAGGTCCGCCGCAGTCCCCTTGATGGCCTGCGGCTTGTCGCCGAGGGCCGTGAAGATCCGCACTTCGCCGGCCTGCTGCAGGATGGGCAGGGCATCGGCGACGGCGCGAGCCGCTGCGCGGCCGCCATCCCACGCGATGGCCACGCGCTTGAAGCCGTCGCCAGGGGTCGCGTCGATGCTCTCGGGATAGACGATCACGGGCCGCCCGGAGCCGAAGAGCACTGTCTCGGCAAGGTCGCGGTCGGCGAGCACGGCGGGACCGATCGCGATCAGGGCCAGGTCTCGAGTGCGGGCGAGCCGCGCGACGACCTCGGCCTCCTCGTAGAGCTTGGCCGTGACGGTCTCGGTCGTGAGGGGCTCCTGGTAGATGTCGGAGGCGATGCGCGCGCATGCCGCCTCGAGCTGAGCGGTCGCCGCGCTCCGCGCTTCTTCCATCTTGCTGATGTCGTCCAGCTTCAGAAGGGCGTTGGCCAGCGGGTTGTGCAGTTGCGGCAGGTCCACGCGCACGGTCAGCAGCGTCAGCTGACCGCCGAGCCGTCTGGCCAAGGCCACGCCGCTGCGTATCGCCCGGTCCGGCGTCGCGTCCGGATAGGTCAGCGTCGTGAGCAGGAGGTCTGTGTAGGCCATGACTTAACCTCCGTGGCTCAATTGCCTTGCAGGGTGTCGAAGTAGGCGACGAGGTCCTCGGCCTCACTGGCCGTGAAGGAAACCGCCGGCATCCGGTCGAAGCCATGGGCGGACACTTCTGCGAAGCGCCGCTCGAGTGAGATCGGATTGTAGCGGCGCGCCAGCTTGTAGAAGGCTGGCCCTTCCTGGGCGCCGCCATCATCCAGGCCCACCGTGTGGCAGCCGGCGCAGCGCCGCACGGCGAAGTCGTGGCCGCGCTGCTGCTGGGCGTTGAGCGTCGGCAGCGGGGGCACGCCCCCCAAGCCGGGGCTGGGCTCGGGGCCGGCGGATGCGCAGGCCGCCAGCGTGGCGGCAGCCGCCAGGGGGACGATCGTGGACAAGCGGAACATGAGCGGCCTAGCGACGGAGGGGCGCGGTGGCGCGCAAATGGGCGAGGTCATTCCAGACGGCGGCGAACGCCCCGCCGAGCATCGGGCCGGCTTCGAGGGGATCGATGCGGGACATAGGTCACTCCTCTGGCGCGAGGGCCGTGGAAGGCCCTCGCAGCGGGGGTCAGTGGCTCAGCAGGACGAAGCAGCTCGGGCGATGCAGGAAGCTCTGAGTGACCCCGCCGAAAGCCCATTCGCGAACGCGGCTGTGGCCATAGGCTCCGGTGACGATCAGATCCGCGCCATGATGCGCCGCGATCCGTTCGAGCTCGCCCTCCACGGTCTGGTAGCGATCGATCGAACTGACCTGCGGCCGGGCGTCTACGCCGTGGCGCTTGAGGTTGGTGACGACGTCGTCGGTCTCGAAGGCGGCCGCGTCGGCCATGCCCGGCTCGACGATCGCCGCGACGACCACCTCTTCGGCGCGCTGTAGGAAGGGCAGTGCGTCGGTGAGGGCGCGTCGGCACTCGCGGGTGTTCTTCCAGCCGACGACTACGTTCATGCCCACCAGATGGCCGCGGCCTTCCGGAACCACCAGCACGGGGCGGCCGGCCGTCATCACCACATCGGCAGGATCGGCGGCCTGTAACGCGCCGCGATCGCCGCGAGGGCCCACCACGATCAAATCGGCGGCGTGCGCCAGGTTGACGAGCGCCCGGTGCGGATAGTCCTGGATCGAACGCCATTCGACATCGGCGCCGGCCGCGTCGCGGCGGAAGGCGGTCTCTGCGGCCGCGATATTCTTCTCCACCTGCTCCTGGACCAGCCCGACCCATTCGCCGCCGGTGTAACCCATGAAGGCGCCGGAGTAGGGCGTCGGATCGAAGGTCTCGGCGCCCAGCCCGATGAGGTGGGCATCCAGGTTCCTGGCCAGCCGCGCGGCGGCTTCGACGCGGTGAGTGGAGGCGAGACCCGGTTCGGCGTGCACCAGGATGGTGGCGTAGGTGTTCGGGCGGACGACCACCTCGGTCGCGGCGCGGTCCATCGTCTTCGTCATCTTCGGCTCCTTGGCCTAGGACGCGGCCGGCGTACGCCTGCGGCCGCACAGGCGGGATCGATCGAGATCAGGCGGCGAGCGCCTCCAGGGCGGTCCACTTCCGGATCTGGAAGCGTCGCGAGGACGGGAAGGCCACGATCGCCTCACCCTGCAGCTGGGTCAGCATCCGCGAGACGGTCTCGATGGTCAGGCCGAGGTAGTCGGCCATGTCCTGCCGGCCCATGGCCAGATCAGCGTGGTCGTCGTCGCTGCGCTCGGCGATGGACATCAGGAAGCTGGCCACCCGCTCGCGGGCGCTTTTGCGGCCCAGCATCACGACGTGATCCTGCAGGCGCTCCATCTCCAGGCGCTGCGCCTCAAGGATGGCCCGGTCGAGCTCGGCGTCGCCGGCGGCGGCGCGGACCGCGCTGCGCCGCACGACCAGGATTTCGCAGTCGTCCAGCGCCTCGGCGCCGAAGCGGTGGTCGGGACCGGGCTCCAAGCCGAACAGGTCGCCCGGGTAGTAGAAGTCGCCGACCTGGCGGCGGCCGTCGGCGGTGACCCGGCTGGTGCGAACCACCCCGCGGATCACGCGGTAGAGCAGCTCGACGGCGTCGTCCTGTGCGTAGATCTCGGTGTTGCGGCCGTAGGCCATCCGCACGCCGTGGCGGTCGAAGGCGTCGGTGAGGGCCGAGGCGGGGCGAGCGGCGCGGGCATCGTCGAGGGGGTAGGCCAGGGTCATCGGCGGGCTCCAGTTCGATGACCAAGAGCTACGCCCTGTGTGGCGGAGCCGACATTCGTGGACGCCCACTAAGTACCAGTACGGAGGCGCTGCGGCGCACCGGTTTGATCTGCGTCACGGAGAGGACGGCCCGCGCGGCGGAAGTTGTCGCTTCCTGACAACTGGAGCCAAGCGATGGACCAAGGCAGCGTCACCTGGATCGTCACCGCGGACGGACGCGAGGCCCGCGTCTTCTGCGAGCGCGCCCGCACCGGCCCCCTTCAGGAATTGACGGCCCTGCACATGACGGCGACGGACGAGGAGCAGTCCGCGGGACAGCATCATCGCGGCGACCAGCGAGCGCCGCAGCATGAGCCGGAACGCCGCTTCCTGCGGCGGGTGGCCACCCGGGTCGCCGTCGAGGCGGGCAGGGGTGAGTTTCAGCGGCTCGTGCTGATGGGTCCGCCCCGGGCCCTGGGCTTCCTCAAGATGGCGTTGCCGCCCGAGGTGAGCGCGCGCATCGACCTTACCGACCCACACGCTCGGCAGCACGATGACGTCGACGAACTGCGCACGCGGCTACGCGAGGCCCGCGCGAGGAGCTGGTCTTGAGCGTCGAGCTGAGCTTTCACGGCGCTGCGGGCTGCGTCACGGGATTCTGCGCGCTCCTCAGGACCGGGCGGGCCCGGGTGCTGATCGACTGCGGGATGTTCCAGGGTCCGAAGACGCTGAAGGCGCTGAACTACGAGCCCTTCCCGTTCGAGGCGGAGGAGATCGACGCCGTCCTGCTGACCCATGCGCACATCGACCATTCGGGCCTCCTGCCCAAGCTGATGCGCGCGGGCTTCCGTGGGCCGATCCTGGCCACGGGTGGAACCCGCGACCTCTGCGAGGTGATGCTGCCGGACGCCGGCGATATCCAGGAAAGCGAAGTGCGCCGCCTCAACCGGCGCAATCAGCAGCGCGGGCGCGACGCGGTGGAGCCGATCTACACCGCCCGTGACGCGCACCGGACGCTGGAGCTCTTCCGGACGGTGAAGCTCGGCAGAGAGGTCGACGTCGCGCCCGGGATCACGGCCCGCTACTGGGAGGCCGGACACATCCTGGGCTCCGCGTCGATCGAAGTGACGGTCGAGACCGAGGAGGAGCCGATAACCTTGCTGTTCTCGGGGGACCTGGGCCCTGGTGGGCGCGACTTCCTGCCGGATCCAGAGGGCCCTTCGGGCGTCGATCACCTGATCGTCGAGTCCACCTATGGCGGGCGCAAGCGGCCCCTGCTGGATCCCGCCGCGCGTCGGCGGCTGCTGGCGCAGGAACTGCGCGACGCCCAGCGGGCCGGCGGCCCGTTGCTGATCCCGGCGTTTGCGGTCGAGCGCTCGCAGGAGCTGCTCGCAGACCTGCAGATCCTGACCCGCGAGGGCGAGATCCCTGAAGCGGACGTCTTTCTCGACTCCCCCTTGGCCATCGAGGCCACCGAGGTCTTTCAGAAACGGGGCTGGAGCCCGTCGATGGACGCCAACCCGTTCGCGGACCTGCGTTCAAGCGGCCGGCTGAAATTTCTGCGCGAACCCTCGGAAAGCGACCAACTGGATCGGCTCCGGGGCTGGCATGTGATTCTTGCCGCCAGCGGGATGTGCGATGCGGGCCGGGTGCGAAAGCATCTGAAGCGGCTGCTTTGGCGGCGCGACGCCACCGTGCTGCTGCCGGGCTTTCAAGCCCAGGGCACTCTGGGACGGATACTCGCCGAAGGCGCGCGCTCCGTGAGCATCGAGGGCGAGGCGATCTCGGTTCGGGCGCGCGTGCGCTCGCTCGACATCTACTCCGGTCACGCCGACCACGACGGCTTGGTGAAGTGGGCCTCGGCCCGCGGCCCGGTCCGCGGCCAGGTGTTCCTGGCGCATGGCGAGCCGGATGGCCTGGAAGGCCTGCGCGACGGGCTGGCGAAGGCGGGGTTCGATCCGGCCCGCCTCGTGATCCCCGGCCTGGACGAGCGCTTCATCCTGTCGAAGTCTGGCGCGGCGGCCGAGCCGGGGCCGGCCCGCATCCTGCCGACGGCGGTGTCGCGGCCGGACTGGCACAACGCCCGCGCACGCCTGCTGCTCGATCTGAACGCCCGACTGGAGGCCTTGCCGAGCGACGACGCACGGGAGGCCTTGCTGGCGGCCCTGGCACGCTCCGTTTCGGACAGCGCCGCGGTTGACGCCGGTCAAGGCGGCGCCGCGCACGAGGCCGCAGTCTGACGGTCGAGCCTACGAGGGTCGCCGGGTTGAGCGGCCTGCCCCCAACCAGGAGAAGACCCATGACCAAGCCCCTGACCCGGCAGATTCGCCACGACATCGAGGACACCCGCGAAGACATCGCCGAGGCGCTGCGCAAGGCCGCCGAAACGCTCAGCGACGACGCCGAGACCGCGCTCGCCCAGGCGTCCCAGGCGTTGCGCGACGCCGCCGAACGGGTCGCCAAGAAAGCCCCCCCGGAAGCCCGCTACCTGGCCGAGAAGGCGGTGGCGGAGGCCAAGGCGCACCCCATCGCCACGGCCGCCGCGGCGCTCTCCGCAGCCGCCGCGTTGATCACCCTCCTGGGTCTGGGCCGTCGCAAGGAAGCCTGAGCAAGGAAGCCTGAGCAGGGGGGCGGACGGCTGACGCCCCTCGAGCCGGCTGTCTGACTGGGCCGGGCCGCGAGATCCCTAGTCGATTCCGCGGCCGCCCTTGATAATGGTCAAGGCAGTGCGGTCGAGGGCGCCCACTATGCCCTATGTTTGTCGGCCGTCGCGTGTGCGTCGTCTGGAGAGTGCGATGCCGGACGGCCGGTCGACTGCCCATCGTTTCGAACCCAAGCTGATCTCGGTCCTGCGGGAGGGCTACGACTGGGCGGCGTTCCGCGCCGACGCCGGCGCCGGCCTCACGGTGGCCGTGGTGGCGCTGCCGCTGTCCATGGCCATCGCCGTGGCGTCCGGCGTCGGCCCGGAGCGCGGCCTGTACGCCGCCATCGTCGGGGGCGTGATCGTCTCGGCCCTGGGCGGCAGCCGCGCCCAGATCGGCGGGCCGGCCGGCGCCTTCATCGTCCTGGTGGCCGCCACTGCCGCGAAGTTCGGGGTCGAGGGGCTGCTGACGGCGGTGTTGCTGTCGGGGGTGATGCTCCTCTTGCTCGGCGCCCTCCGGCTCGGGACGCTCGTGCGTCACATCCCCCATGCGGTCACGGTGAGCTTCACCTGCGCGATCGCGGTGACGATCGCCGCGAGTCAGCTGAAGGACCTGGGCGGCCTTCGACTTGCCGGGCGCGAGCCTGGGCCCCTGCTCCCCAAACTCGAGGCGCTCTTCTCGGCTGCGTCGACCGTCAATCCCGCGGCGCTCGCGATCGGCGTCGGCGTGGCAGCCTCGATTCTGCTGCTGCGCAGGTGGCGGCCGACCTGGCCAGGGATGCTCCTGGCGGTGGCAGGAGCGTCTGCCCTCGCGGCCGGGTTGCATCTGTCGGTGGAGACGATTGGCACGCGCTTTGGCGCGCTTCCCAGCGGGCTGCCGGCCCCGCGACTGCCGCGCCTGGATATCGCGATGCTTCTGGCCGTAGCGCCGGCGGCGGTGTCCTTCACCCTGCTTGGCGCGGTCGAGAGCCTGCTGTCCGCCAAGGTCGCCGACCGCATGATCGGCCGCCAGCACCGCTCCAACATGGAGCTGGTCGCGCAGGGCGTCGCCAATGTCGCCTCGTCGGTGTTTGGCGGGATCTGCGTCACAGGGACCATCGCGCGTACGGCCACCAACGTGCGGGCCGGCGCCCGAAGCCCCCTCGCCGGGATCCTTCACGCCCTCTTCCTGCTGGCGTTCACGGTGGTCGCCGCGCCGCTGGCCGCCTTCATCCCGCTCGCCGCCCTCGCTGGTCTGCTGCTGGTCGTCGCCTGGACGATGGCGGAGCGGGTGGAGTTCATCCGCCTCCTGCGGCAACCGGCGTCGGCGGCCGTGGTGCTGACGACCTTCGGTGTGACGCTGGTTCACGAACTCGCCACCGGTATCGCCGCGGGCTGCGTGCTGGCGGCCTTCTTCGCCTGGCGGGGCCGCAAGCTTCCCGAAGAAGGCGACTGACCGGTCCGGCTCAGGTCCGTTGCTTGTCCTGAACGCTGCGCAGGTAGCGTACGATCGCCACCACCTCGTAGGGCTCGAACCGGAACTCGGGCATGGCGGGATGGTCGGTCAGGATGCCGCTGGCCAGCCCCTCGCCCAGGAGTTCGACGTCGAAACGCTCGTGCAGCGACCGGAACGGCGGGGCCTGCGGGTTGGGGCTCGGCCCGGTCCGCTCCAGCGCATGGCACATGCCGCAGTTGCGGGCGGCGAGGGCCCGCCCCAGCGCGATCGATTCCTGTTCGCTCAACGCTGGCGGCGTGGCGCTGACGCTTGGCGCGGCCGCCGTCGCCGCAAGCGCGACGACGGATAGCAGAAGGTTGCGGGCGTGGGGCATGCCGGTATCCGGGTTGCGTTGACTTCGCAGCCTGCGCCCTGCAGCCCCGCCGGCCTTGACTCAGGTCAAGCGCGTGGGGGCGCCGCGCCGGCCGGCTCGGCAATTCGAGGGTTACGGCCGTCGCGGCAGGGCGCCTATGATGGCGACGATGCAAATCCCACCTCTCGCCGAACGGGTGCGCGGCTGAAGCGCCTCTTCATCGCCAACCGGGGCGAGATCGCCATCCGGGTCGCTCGCGCCGCCGCCGATCTCGGGATCGTCACGGTCGCCGCGTTCTCGCAGGACGACGCCACGTCGCTGCACGTTCGGCTCGCGGACGAGGCCGCCCCGCTGGAGGGTGTGGGGCCACGGGCCTATCTCGACATCGAGGCGATCGTCGCGGCCGCCGTGAAGGCCGGATGCGACGCAGTGCATCCGGGTTATGGGTTCCTGTCGGAGAACGCCGCCTTCGCGCGCGCCTGCGCCGAAGCCGGGCTGACCTTCGTAGGAGCCAGCCCCGAGGCCTTGGACCTCTTTGGCGACAAGGCCCGGGCGCGGGCGTTCGCAGCCGAGCATGGCGTTCCGCTGGCGGCCGGCACCGAGGCCGCCGCCACACTGGAGGAAGTTCGCGCACTGCAGGTCCAGGTCGATGGGCCGATCATGATCAAGGCGATCGCCGGCGGCGGCGGGCGGGGCATGCGTCTGGTCCTCGCGGGCGAGGACCCGGCGGCGGCCTACGAGGCCTGCGCCCGGGAGGCGGAGGGCGCGTTCGGCGACGGTCGTCTCTATGCCGAGGCGATGATCCCCCGCGCGCGACATATCGAAGTGCAGGTCGCGGGCGACGGGGAGTCGGCGGTCTCGATCCACGACCGCGAATGCTCCATCCAGCGCCGGCGGCAGAAGCTGATCGAGGTCGCGCCCGCCATCGGCCTGTCGTCGGAGGTACGCGGGCGCATGCAGGAGGCCTCGGTCCGCATGGCCCAGGCGGCCGGCCTGCGCGGCCTGGCCACGTTCGAATTCCTGCTGGACGGCGAGCATGCGGCCTTCATGGAGGTTAATCCGCGCCTCCAAGTGGAGCATACGGTCACCGAGGCCGTCACGGGCCTGGACCTCGTGCAGATCCAGCTTGGGTTGGCGGCGGGCGGTAGCCTGTCGGTGCTGGGTCTCGGACACGGCGCGCCGCCGGTCACGGGCGCCGCGATCCAGTTGCGGGTGAACCTGGAGAGCCTGTCGGCGGATGGCCAGGTGGCGAGCGGCGCGGGCGGTGTGCTCAGCCGCTACGAACCGCCGACCGGACCCGGAGTGCGCGTCGATGGCTACGGCTATGGCGGTTATCGCACCAATCCGGCCTTCGACTCGTTGATCGCCAAGGTGGTCGTGCAGGCGCCGACCCTGGCCGCCGCCGCCGCCCGGGCGGGACGGGCTGCCGCGGAGTTCCAGATCGCCGGCGCCCCGACCAGCCTGCCGCTGCTGCGCGCGGTGCTGGAACGGCCCGAGTTCCTGGCCGGGGAGGCCGACACCGGGTTTCTTGAAGCGAACCTTCCGGCGCTGCTGGCGCGCGCCGCCGAACTCGCCCCCGAGCCGTCGGCCGAGGCCACGACGGAGCCTGCCGCACGCGGTCACGCGGCCACGCCGCCCGGCACGCATCCCGCCTGCGCGCCCCTGCGCGGCACCGTCGTCAGCCTGGAGGTGGGCGCGGGCGCAACCCTTGCCGCAGGCCAGCCGGTGGCGGTGCTGGAAGCGATGAAGATGCAGCACGTGGTGGTCGCGCCGCTCGCCGGCGTCGTACAGAGCCTGGCCGCCAGCGTCGGCGACACGCTCGACGAGGGCGCGCCGCTGGCCTTCATCGTGCCCGGCGAAGACGCTGAGCACGCGGTGGCCGCCGACGAGATCGACCTGGATCTGATCCGCCCAGACCTCGCCGAGGTGATCGCCCGCACCGCGCTGACCCTGGACGCCAAGCGCCCGGACGCCGTGGCTCGACGCCGCCGAACGCATCAGCGCACGGCGCGCGAAAACCTCGAGGACCTGTTCGACCCCGGCACCTTCAAGGAATATGGCGCCCTGGCCATCGCGGCTCAGAAGCGGCGTCGTTCGGTCGAGGACCTGCAGGTCAACACACCCGCCGATGGCATCGTCACCGGTGTCGGCGAGGTCGGCGGCGCGCGCTGCGTGGCCCTCGCCTACGACTTCACGGTGCTGGCCGGCACCCAGGGCCACTTCAGCCACAAGAAGACCGACCGGATCCTGGAATTCGCCGAGCACTGGAAGCTTCCGGTGATCTGGTACACCGAAGGCGGCGGAGGCCGGCCCGGCGACGTGGACGTGGGCGGGCTGTCGTCCTCGTCGCTGGACACGACCAGCTTCACGACCTTCGCACGCCTGTCGGGCGTCGCGCCCCGCATCTCGATCAACTCGGGCCGCTGCTTCGCGGGCAATGCCGTGTTCTTCGGCTGCGCCGACATCACCATCGCCACGGAATACTCGAACATCGGCCTGGGCGGCCCCGCGATGATCGAGGGCGGCGGCCTCGGCGTCTTCACACCGGACGAGATCGGCCCCTCGGCGGTGCAGTACGCCAACGGCGCGCTGGACCTGCTGGTGGCCGACGAGGCGGCGGCGACGGCAGCGGCGCGACAGTTGCTGGGCTACTTCCAGGGCGATGTCGCGGAGTGGACCTGCGCCGACCAGCGGACGCTGCGCCACCTGATCCCCGAGAACCGGGTGCGCGCCTACGACGTGCGTCGCGTGATCGAGACCCTGGCCGATGCCGGCACCTGGATCGAGCTGCGCGGCGGCTACGGCAAGGGGATGATCACCGGCTTCCTGCGGATCGAGGGCCGGCCGCTCGGCCTGATCGCCAACGACCCGCGCCACCTGGGCGGCGCCATCGACAGCGAGGGCGCGGAGAAGGGCGGGCGCTTCCTGCAACTGTGCGACGCCTTCGGCGTGCCGGTAATGAGCCTGTGCGACACGCCGGGCTTCATGGTGGGGCCCGACAGCGAGGCCACCGCCGCCATCCGGCGCGGCTCGCGGCTGTTCGTGGTGGCCGCCGGCATGAGCGTGCCGCTGTTCGCGGTGGTGCTGCGCAAGGGCTATGGCCTGGGCGCCCAGGCGATGACCGGGGGCGACTTCTCCGCCTCGGCCTTCACCATCGCCTGGCCGACCGCCGAGTTCGGACCGATGGGCCTGGAGGGCGCTGTGCGCCTAGGCTACCGCAAGGAACTGGATGCTGAGACGGATCCCGATGCCCGCGAGGCGCTGTTCCAGAAGCTGGTGGGCCGTATGTACCAGAACGGCAAGGCGATCTCGGTGGCCCAGGTGGACGAGATAGACGCCGTGATCGACCCGGCCGAGACCCGCGACTGGATCGTGCGCGGCATCAAGTCGTGTCCGCCGCGCACGCCGGGGGCCAAGGCGCGTTCGTTCGTCGACGTCTGGTGAGATGATGCTGGGCGTCGTGATCCTGACGGGCGGCGCCTCGTCGCGGATGGGCGTCGACAAGGCGGCTCAGGACTGGGCCGGCCGTCGCGCGGTGGATCGGCTGGCCGAACTGGCGGAGGCGTTGGGCGCGCAGGCCGTCGTCACCGCGGGCGCCACGGATTACGGCCTTGCCCGCGCGGTCGAGGATCCGCCGGGCGGAGGCCCCGTCGCGGGCCTGGTCGCCGGCGCGGCGGCGTTGCGGGCCGCGGGGTGCGGACGAGCGCTGGTCCTGGCCGCGGACGCGCCGACCCTCACCGCCGAAGACCTGGCGCCGCTGCTGGCCGCGTCGCCAACTGGCGCCGCCTACGAGGGGCTGCACCTGCCGCTCGTCATCGACCTCGGCGCGCTTCCGGGCGACGCGGGCCATGGCTGGCCGATGGGCCGGCTGGTCGAGCGAGCCGGGCTTGTGCGGCTGCCCGTCGCGCCGTCCGTCGCCGAGCGCCTGCGCGGCGCGAACACCCCGGCGGAGCGCGAAGCGTTGCTGCGGCGCTTGGTCGCCGACGATTCTGCCCAAGAAGACGGCAAAGCCTGACCGCTCCCTGAGCGTGTTTCGGCGCCGCAGCACGGCCGGGAGCAAAGAATGGCGACCCGGGCCGCGGCGCCCGCCAAGTCGGCCGGTATGCGCGTCCTCGTCGTCGATCCCGACCCGGCCCGCGCCGCCCTCGTGGCGGAAGGCCTTGCCGGCGTCGAGCCGTTGGAGGTGCGCCACGCGTCCGCATTCGACGAGCCGGAGGCGTCGCGTTTCGCCCCCGACGTGATCGTCGTCGCCTCGGATAGTCCGGACCGCGACACCATCGAAAGCCTGCGCGAGGCGACCGCCGCCAATCCGCGCCCCGTGGTGATGTTCGTCGACCGCTCCGAGCCGGGCCTGGCCGAGCAGGCCGTGCTGGCCGGCGTGTCGGCCTATGTGGTCGATGGACTGTCGGCCGCGCGGGTCCGTTCGGTGCTCGAGGTCGCGATGAGCCGCTTCCAGCTCATGAACGGCCTGCGCCAGGACCTCGAGAAGGCCAAGGCCGATCTCGCCTCGCGCAAGACCGTCGAACGCGCGAAGGCGCTGTTGATGAAGGAGCGCGGGCTGGATGAGGACGCGGCCTACAAGCTGCTCCGCAAGCTCTCGATGGACACCGGCCGGCCACTGGGGGCTGTGGCGGCCGACTTGCTGGCCTTCGCCGGCGTGCTGAAGGGGGACGCCCGATGATCCGCCTGCGCCTGGGTTTCGTGGCCCTCAACGACGCCGCCGCGATGATCGTCGCCGACGCCAAGGGCATGTTCGCCACCGAGGGGCTGGACGTGGAGCTGGTCCGCGAAGTCTCGTGGGCCACGATCCGCGACAAGGTGGACGTGGGCGCCCTGGACGGCGCGCACATGCTGGCGCCCATGGCCCTGCGCTCGGCGGCGGGCGGCGAGTTCAGGCCGCTGGTGGCTCCGGTCGCGTTGAACCTCAACGGGCCGGCGGTGACGCTCTCGTCGCGGCTGGCGGGGGTCGTGGGTTCCAGCGCGACGGCCGACGGCCTGGCGCGGCTGGTGGCGCGTCGTCGGGAGGAAGGGGCCAGCCCGATCACCCTGGCGATGGTCTTCCCCTATTCGACCCACAACTATCTGCTGCGCGACTGGCTGAGCCGCGCGGGCGTCGATCCGGACGCCGACGTGCGGATCACCGTGGCGCCGCCGGCCCGGATGGCCGAACTGCTGACGAGTGGAGTGGTCGAGGGTATCTGCGTCACCGAGCCCTGGGGCGCGGCGGCCGTGGCGGCGGGAGCGGGCGTCACCGCGGTTCGCGCCTCCCAGCTCTGGCCAAGGACGCCGGACAAGGTGCTGGCCGTCACCGAGGACTGGGCGGCGGGCAATCCCGCCACCCTTTCGGCGCTGCTCAGGGCGCTCGTCCGGGCGGCGGCGTGGGCTGAAGGGAACCGCTCCGAACTCGCGGCGCTCCTGGCCGAGCCTCGCTACGTGGGTGCGCCTGCGGGCATCATCGAACAATCGCTGGCCGACATGATCTTCCACGACGCCAAGGCGAATGCGCCCGAGCCGGCGCACGCCGCCTGGCTGCTGGAGCAGATGGCGCGTTGGGGCCATCTGCCGGACGGCGCCGAGTCCGCCGAGCTCGCCGCCAGGGTCTATCGCCCCGATCTCTACGCCACCGCCGGCGTCTGACGCCCGGAAAGCAGGCGCCGTGCGTTTCGGTGGCGCCCAAATATTGCGCTGCAGCAACCGCGTCGCCGCCCGACCGTCTTCTCCGGCGTGACACCCGGTCGGGGTAGGCGCTCCCTTTCCATCAGGCCCAGGACAACGGCGTTCGCGGCTCACCGGACCGGCTCGACGACGAGCCCCATCCGAATCCTTGGCGACGCCGCCTGTCCACTCCAGCACGGGGCCTAAACCCATGGTCAGCCGCTCGTTCCTGAAGTCGGGTCACACGCCGACCCTGCTGTCCGCCTTTCTTTACTTCGACCTCAGCTTCATGACCTGGGTGATCCTGGGGCCGCTGGGCGTCGCCATCGCCAAGGACTTCGGCCTGACGCCCGCCCAGAAGGGCCTGATGGTCGCCGTGCCGGTGCTGTCCGGCGCGCTGCTCCGCCTGGTGGCGGGGGTGATGGTGGACCATATCGGGCCGAAGAAGACGGGTCTTATCGGCCAGCTCATCGTCATGGGCGGTCTCGCCCTGGCGTGGTTCCTGGGCGTCCACACCTATCATCAGGTGCTGGCGCTGGGCGTGGTGCTCGGGGTCGCCGGCGCCTCGTTCGCCGTCGCCCTGCCGCTAGCATCGCGCTGGTATCCGCCGGAGCACCAGGGCCTGGCTCTGGGCATCGCCGGCGCCGGCAACTCGGGCACCGCGCTGGCGGCGCTGTTCGCCCCGGGCCTCGCCCAGGTGTTCGGCTGGCAGAACGTGATCGGCTTGGCCGCCCTGCCGCTGGCCATGGCCTTCGTGGTCTATCTCGTCTTCGCCAAGGACGCGCCTAACCGGCCACCGGCCAAGACCCTGGCCGAGTACATGAGCGTGCTGGGGACGGGCGACGCCTGGTGGCTGATGGCGCTCTACGGCGTGACCTTCGGCGGCTTCGTGGGCCTGTCGTCGTCGCTGACCATCTACTTCAACGCCGAGTACGGCCTACCGGCCGTGACGGCGGGCTTCTTCACCGCAGCCTGCGTCTTCGCCGGCTCGTTCGTTCGCCCCGTGGGCGGCGCGTTCGCCGACCGTTTCGGCGGGGTGCGAACGCTCACCGTGGTGTACGTGCTGGCCGCCCTGGGCCTGGCGCTGGTCAGCTTCCAGCAGCCCAGCGCCTGGGTGGCCCTGGCCCTGATGATGTTCTCGATGATGGCGCTGGGCGCCGGCAACGGGGCGGTCTTCCAACTCGCGCCGCAGCGGTTCGGCAAGGAGATCGGCGTGGTCACCGGCCTGGTCGGGATGACCGGCGGGATCGGCGGCTTCTACCTGGCCTCCAGCCTGGGCTGGGCTAAGCAGGTCACGGGTTCATACCAACTGGGCCTTCTGGCCTTCGCTGGCCTGGCGCTGCTGGCCCTGGTCGGCCTGACGGGCGTGAAGGCCCGCTGGCGGAAGACCTGGCCCGCGCTGGCCGGCGCGACCGCCTCGGCCCTGCGTCTCTGAGGGCTGCCGACATGGCCAAGGAAAAGCTCGCCGTCATCGGCAACGGCATGGCCGGCTGCCGCGCGGTGCAGGAGGTGCTGAAGCGCGATCCCGCTCGATACGAGATCACCATCTTCGGCGCCGAGCCCAGGGTGAACTACGACCGGATCATGCTGTCGCCGGTGCTGGCGGGCGAGAAGTCGTTCGCCGACATCGTGATCAACGACGAAGCCTGGTACCGCGACAACGGGATCACCCTCCACACCGGACTCGCGGTCCACGAGATTGATATCGCGCGCAGGTTGATACGTGTGGCGAATGGTCAAGCTTGGCCATACGACCGCCTGATCCTGGCCACTGGCTCGGACCCTATTCGCCTGCCGCTTCCGGGTTCGGACCTGGCGGGCGTCGTCACCTTCCGCGACTTCGATGACGTGGAGGCCATGACCGCCGCTTCGGCGTTACCCGACAGTCGGGCGGTGGTCATCGGTGGAGGCCTGCTAGGCATCGAGGCCGCCTACGGCCTGGCCCGCCGGGGCATGAAGGCCACCGTCGTTCACCTGATGGACGTGCTGATGGAGCGCCAGCTCGACGCGTCCGCGGGCTTCCTGCTCACCGAAGCGATGCTGGCGCGCGGCGTCGAGACCGTGCTGGAGGCGCAGTCCGAGGAAATCGTCGGCGAGGGGGGCCGCGTCACGGGCCTGAGGCTCAAGGACGGTCGCGTCCTGCCCTGCGATCTGCTGGTGATGTCGGTGGGCATCCGTCCGAACACCGGGCTGGCCAAAGCGGCCGGTCTGGAGGTGGGGCGCGGCGTGGTCGTCGACGACCGGATGCAGACCTCGGACCCAAACATCTTCGCGGTTGGGGAATGCGTCGAGCACCGGGGCCAGTGCTACGGCCTCGTCGCGCCGATCTGGGACATGTGCCGGACGCTCGGTGAGACGCTGACGGCCGGGTCGGGCGCCTACGAAGGCTCGGTGCTCTCCACCCGCCTAAAGGTGTCGGGTGTCGACGTGTTCTCGGCCGGCAAGTTCGGTGGCGGGGAGGGTTGCGAGGACATCGTGTTCCGCGACGCGGGCCGCGGGATCTACAAGCGCATCGTGCTGGAGGGCGGCAAGGTCGCCGGCGCGGTGCTGTTCGGCGATGCGGCCGACGGCGGCTGGTACTTCGACCTGATGAAGTCGGGCGAGGATGTCGCGAACTTCCGCGAGACCCTGGTCTTTGGGCAGGCCGCCACGGAGGGCCTTCGGGGCCTGGACCCTAGCGCGGCCGTTGCGGCCATGGCCGACACCGCCGAGGTGTGCGGCTGCAACGGCGTCTGCAAGGGCCAGATCGTCTCCGCGATCTCCAGTCAGGACCTGACCACGCTGGAGAGCGTGCGCGCCGTCACCAAGGCCTCGGCTTCCTGCGGAACCTGCACCCCGCTCGTTGAGAAGCTGCTGAAGCTGTCGATCGGCGACGCCTTCCAGGAGCAGAGGGGACCGAAGCCGGTCTGCGGCTGCACCCACCGCGGCCACGACGAGGTTCGCCGGCGGATCGTGGCCGAGGAGCTGAAGTCGTTCCCCGCCGTCATGCAGGCGCTGGAGTGGACCACCCCCGACGGCTGCGCCTCGTGTCGGCCGGCGCTGAACTACTACCTGGTCTGCGCCTGGCCCGGCGACTACCGCGACGACAAGCAGTCGCGGTTCATCAACGAGCGGGTCCACGCCAACATCCAGAAGGACGGCACGTATTCCGTCGTGCCGCGCATGTGGGGCGGGGTGACCAGCGCCGACGAGCTGCGCGCCATCGCCGACGTGGTCGACAAGTTCGACATCCCAACCGTGAAAGTCACCGGCGGCCAGCGGATCGACCTGCTGGGGGTGAAGAAGGACGACCTGCCGGCCGTGTGGGCCGACCTCAACGCCGCGGGCATGGTCTCGGGCCATGCCTACGCCAAGGGCCTGCGGACAGTGAAGACCTGCGTAGGGACCGACTGGTGCCGGTTCGGGACCCAGGATTCCACCGGCCTGGGCGTGCGGCTGGAGAAGTTCATGTGGGGCTCGTGGTCGCCGGCCAAGGTCAAGCTGGCGGTCTCGGGTTGCCCGCGGAACTGCGCCGAGGCGACCTGCAAGGACATCGGCGTGATCTGCGTCGACAGCGGCTACGAAATCCATGTGGGCGGCGCGGCCGGCCTGCACATCAAGGGCACGGAGCTGCTGACCAAGGTCGCGTCCGAGGACGAGGCGGTCTGGGCGATCTGCGCGGTCATGCAGATGTACCGCGAGGGCGGCTGGTACCTGGAGCGGGTCTACAAGTGGATGGACCGCGTCGGCCTCGACGCGATCCGGGCCGCCGTCGAAGACCCGGAGACCCGCCGGGCGCTCTACGACCGCTTCTCCTACTCACAGCGCTTCTACCGCATCGACCCCTGGGCCGAGCGCGTGGCGGGCCGCGACTCCCACGAATTCAACCCGCTCAGCCGTCGCATGGAGTTCGCATGAACGCCCTGGTCAAGGACCCCATCCAGTGGACGGACGTCGGCGCCGTCACCGACATTCCGATGCGCGGCTCGCGGCGGGTGCCGACGGCCGACGGTGACATCGCAATATTCCGGACGGGCGACGGTCGGGTCTTCGCGCTGAAGGACCGCTGCCCGCACAAGGGAGGCCCGCTCAGCCAGGGCATCGTCCACGGCCATGCGGTGACCTGCCCGCTGCACAGCTGGAACATCGACCTGGCCACGGGCGAACCCATGGGCGCCGACCGCGGCAAGGGCTGCACGCCCGTGGTCCCGTTGCGCGTCGAGGACGGCCGGCTGTTGCTGGGGCGCGCCTAGGCCATGAGCGTCCGCACCGCATGCCCCTACTGCGGTGTCGGCTGCGGCGTCAGCGCGGCGGCCGAGGGGCGTGCGCTGGAGGTCCGGGGCGACCCCGACCACCCCGCCAACCTGGGCCGGCTGTGCTCGAAGGGAACGGCGCTGGGCAAGACGGTGGGGCTGGAGGGCCGGCTGCTGCACCCGATGATCGGCAACCGGCGGGTCTCGTGGAACGAGGCGACCCAGCGGGTGGCCTCCAGGTTCGCGGAGACCATCGCCCGCCACGGCCCGGACTCGGTCGCCTTCTACGTCTCGGGCCAGCTCCTCACCGAGGACTACTACGCGGCCAACAAGCTGATGAAGGGCTTCATCGGCTCGGGGAACATCGACACCAACTCGCGGCTCTGCATGGCCTCGGCCGTGATGGCGCAGAAGCTGGCGTTCGGCGCCGACCTGGTCCCCGGCTGTTACGAAGACCTGGACCTCGCCGACCTGGTGGTCTTCTCGGGCCATAACGCCGCCTGGACCCACCCGGTGCTGTTCCGGCGCATGGAGACGGCGCGGGCCCGAGGCCAACGCCACGTGGTGATCGATCCGCGGCGCACCGACACGGCTGAGGCGGCCGACCTGCATCTCGCGCTGGCGCCGCAGACCGACGTTCGCCTCTGGAACGGCCTGCTGGCCGATCTCATCCGTCGCGGCGCCGTCGGTCGCAGCTATATCAGCGCCCACGTCGCGGGCTTCGCCGAGGTCGAGGCGGAACTCGCCCAGGCCGATCAGTCGCTCGCCGCGGTGGCCGCGGATTGTGGCGTCCCGCCGGCCGACCTGGAGACGTTCTTCCGCCTGTTCGCCGAGACGCCGAGGACGGTCAGCCTGTTTTCCATGGGCGCCAACCAGTCGGCCCAGGGGGTCGCGAAGGGTTCGGCGATCCTGAACGTCCACCTGGCCACCGGCCGGATCGGCAAGCCCGGCGCCTGCCCGTTCTCGATCACAGGCCAGCCCAACGCCATGGGCGGGCGCGAGACGGGCGGCATGGCCACCACCCTGGCCGGCCACATGGACTTCGACGACGCGTCGCGCGCCCGGGTCCAGCGGTTCTGGGGCTCGCCCACCATCGCGCCGGCCGCGGGTCTCAAGGCCATCGACATGTTCGACGCCGTGGCCGACGGGCGGGTCAAGGCGATCTGGGTCATGGCCACCAACCCGGCGGTCAGCCTGCCCGATGCGTCCCGCGTGCAGGCGGCGCTGGAGGCGTGCCCCTTCGTCGTCGTCTCGGACTGCATGGCCGAGACCGACACCCTGCAGTACGCCCATGTGAAGCTGCCGGCCCTGGCTTGGGGCGAGAAGGACGGCACGGTCACCAATTCCGAGCGCCGGATCAGCCGTCAGCGGCGCCTGTTCGACCCGCCCGGCGAGGCGCGCGCAGACTGGCGGATCGTGGCCGACGTGGCGACGGCGATGGGCTTTCCCGAGGCCTTCGGGTGGCGCGCCCAGGCGCAGGTGTTCCGCGAGTGGGCGCGCCTGACGGCCTATGAGAACGAAAGCCGGATCCTGAACCTCGGGCCCATGGCGACGATCACGCCCGACGCCTACGACGCCTTGGATCCCATCCAGTGGCCGGTGACGGCGGCGGGCGGCACGGCGCGGCTGTTCACCGACGGTCGCTACCAGACCGCGGATGGCCGCGCGCAGATGGTCCCGGTCGCCGCGCGGGGTCCGGCCGAGGCGACGTCGGGCGCCTTCCCGTTCGCGCTGAACACCGGCCGGGTCCGCGACCAGTGGCACACCATGACCCGGACGGCCCTGGCGCCCGAACTGTGTCGCCACGCGCCGGAGCCCTATGTGGAGATGCACCCCGCCGACGCTGGCCTGCTGGGCATCGGGGAAGGCGCCCTGACCCGTGTGCAGACCGCCCACGGCGAGGCTGTCGCGCTGGCCCGGCTGACCGACCGCCAGCGCCGAGGCTCGGTGTTCATGCCGATGCACTGGACCGAGGCCTTCGCGCCGTCCGGCCGGGCCAATCCGCTGGTCGCGCCCAAGGTGGATCCGCGGTCCGGGCAGCCCGAGTTCAAGCACACGCCGGCCCGCGTCCGGGCCTATCGCGAGACCTGGCGCGGCTTCTTCCTGGCGCGCGAGGCCTGGAAGCCGCCGGCCGGTCTCGACCTCGTCTGGCGGCGCATCCCGCATGCCGCCTGCCAGCTCCACGAGTTTGCCGGCCGCGGCGACGAGCGCGAGCGGGCCGCCGTGCAGAGAGCCCTGACGCGGAAGGCCGGCGACGTCCTGCGCTACGAGGATCCGGGCGCGGGCGGGCTGCGCGAGGCCTGGATCGACGGCGATCGGTTGGAGCGGGTGATCTTCTTCACGACGGCGGGCGTGTTGCCGCCGCGCGACTGGCTGGCCGACCTGTTCGCCGCCGAGGCGCTGACCGCCGCCGACCGCGCGGCGTTGCTGATCGGTCGCCAGCCGGGCCGGGCGGTCGACGCGAGCCCGATCGTCTGCGCCTGCCGCGGCGTACGGGCCAGGCGTATCGAGACCGCCGTCGCGACAGGATGCGCCAGCCTCGACGCCGTGGGCGAGGCCACCGGCGCCGGAACCAGCTGTGGTTCGTGCCGTCCCGAGATCGCCCGCCTGATCGCCGCCGCCAAGGGAGACGTCCGCCATGCCGCGTGAGCCAGGAAAGGTGCGCCTGGTGGGCGCGGGGCCGGGGGCCGCCGACCTGCTGACCGTCCGGGCGTTGCGGGCTGTCGAGGGCGCGCAGGCGCTGTTGTACGACGCCCTGGTCGCCGACGAGGTCGTCGCGCTGGCGCCAGCCGCCTGCGTGAAGCTCCAGACCGGCAAGCGCGCCGGGCGGACCAGCATGAAGCAGGACACCATCAACCGCCTGATGCTGCGGCTCGCGCGTCGGGGCCTTGATGTCGTGCGCCTGAAGGGCGGCGACCCCTCGGTGTTCGGTCGGGTAGGTGAGGAGGCCGCCTTCCTCCACGCCCACGGGATCGAGACGGAGGTCGTGCCCGGTGTCACCGCCGCGAGCGCGGCAGCGGCGCAGTTCGGCTTCCCGCTGACCCATCGCGGCGAGGCGCGCCGGCTGCTGGTCGCCACCGCCACCACCGAGGACTCGGGCCTTACCGAAGGCGGCTGGGCGGCCGCGGCCGATCCGCAGACAACGCTTGCGCTGTACATGGGCCGCGACCGGCTGGCGGCGGCGGCTGAGCAGTTGATCGCCCACGGCCGCCCGCCGCTGACGCCCGCGCTGGCCGTGGAGAACGCAGGCCGGCCGGACGCCCGCGCCATTCCCGGCGCCTTAGGCGACCTGGGCCGGGCGCTGGCCGCAGCGGCGCCGACGGGGCCGGTCGTGCTGATCGTCGGTGAGGTCACCGCGCAGGCCGAGTTCGCGGCGCGTCCCGCGGAACCGCTCGCCGAGGCCGTGTGATGAACGACAACCAGCTCTTCGCCTTCGAGGACGACTTCGTCGCGACCCTGCGCTGCATTCCCATGGCGGTGCGGCTCAAGCTGGATCGCAGCGGCATCAAGCTCTCGCTGCGCCAATGGAGCCGGTTCACGCGGGAGGACAGGCAGGAGCTGCTGGACCTGCCGTGCGGGTCGGCCTGCGAGGTCTGCGCCTATCACGACCGCCTGGTCGCGCTGGTGGCCCTGCGCGCGAAGGAGGCCGCCAGGCTGCTGCCCGAGGCGACCGCCGCACTCTGGGAGCTGGTCGGCGAGGCGCCGCCGGTGGTGACGGACTATGCGCGTTCGGTGGGTGTCCCGCCGCCGACCGCGCGGGAGTGGCGCCGGCTCACCGAGCTGCAGCGGTTCGTGCTGATCAAGCTGACGCGGGACAACCACGACAACGTCAACTTCGCCCCGGCCATGCGGGAGTTCGGGCTGGCGGTCTGAGGCTTGCCTGACGCTGCGTGCGGCGGCGCACTGGTCGCGCCTGCCATTCCGGAGCGACCATGAAACTCGACAACACCATCTCGGCCGTCATCACCGGCGGCGCCTCGGGTCTGGGCGCGGCCACGGCCCGTCGTCTGGCCGGCCACGGCGTGAAGGTGGCCCTGTTCGACCTCAACGCCGACCTGGGGGAAGCCCTGGCCAAGGAGATCGGCGGCGTCTTCTGCCAGGCCAACGTCACTTCCACCGAAGAGATCGACGCGGCCTTCGCCAAGGCCCGCGCGGCCCAGGGCCAGGAGCGGATCCTGGTGAACTGCGCGGGCGTCGGGGGCGGGGCCAAGACGGTCTCGCGCGACAAGGAGACCGGTGCGGTGAAGGAATACCCGCTCGAGAACTTCGAGCGCATCGTCCAGATCAATCTGATCGGCACGTTCCGCTGCATCACCAAGAGCGCGGCGGGGATGCTGAGCCTGCCGGTGCTGGACGACGGCGACCGCGGCGCCATCGTGAACACCGCCTCGGTCGCGGCCGAGGACGGGCAGATCGGGCAGGTGGCCTACACGGCTTCCAAGGCGGGCATCGTCGGCATGACCCTGACCATCGCCCGCGACCTTTCCAGCGAGGCGATCCGCATCAACACCATTCTGCCGGGCATCTTCGACACACCGCTGCTGGCGCGCGCCGCTGAGCATGTGAAGGCCGGGCTGTCGGCCTCGGTGCCGTTCCCCAAGCGCCTGGGCCAGGCCGAGGAGTATGCCCAGCTCGCCGAGACGATGATCACCAACGGCTATTTCAACGGCGAGGACGTCCGGCTGGACGGCGCGATCCGGATGCAGCCGCGGTAGCGGCGGGTCAGGCGACCTTCGCCACCGGCGGAAGCGTGTTCAGATGTGCGCGGATCCGGTCGGCGTCGGCGGCCGTGGCGGGGTTGTAGACCACCATCCCCAGATCCGGGCGGCCGTCGACGCTGAAGGCGGAGTACTCGAAGGCGACCTCGCCCAGGATCGGGTGGCGCAGGCGCTTCAGGCCCTCGCCGTAGGTGCGCACATCGTTCTCGCGCCAGAGCGCCTGGAATTCGGGGCTCATGCGGCTGAGTTCGTCGACCAGCGCGGTCACTTCCGCCGCCGCGCCGGCCCGCGTGGCGTCGGCCCGGAAGGCGGCGACGACGAAGCGCGCCACGTTCTCCCAGTCGTACTGCGCCGCCCGCACGGCGGGGTCGCCGAAGATCAGGCGCAGGATGTTCCGCCGCCCCGGGGGAAGCGCGCCGTAATCGGAGAGGACGAGCGTCGCCGCCCGGTTCCAGGCGACCACGTCCCAGGTGGCGGTCCGGACCAGTGCAGGGCTCAGTTCGAAAGCGTCCAGCAACCGCTGAAGCCGGGGCGTCACGCCCTCGCTCGACTGGTAGCGAACCTCCGGCGGATGGCCGAGGCCGATCAGGAACAGGTGCTCGCGCTCGACGTCGGTCAGCAGCAGCGCCCGGGCGATCCGGTCCAGCACGTCGGCGGACGGCGCGCCGCCTCGCCCCTGCTCCAGCCAAGTGTACCAGGTGGCGCTGATGTTGGCCCGCTGGGCGACCTCCTCGCGACGCAGCCCCGGCGTGCGCCGGCGCGTTGCGGAGAGGCCAAAAGCGGCTGGATCCAGCCTGGTGCGGCGATCCCGAAGATAGGCGCCCAGCGCGTTGTCGGTCACGGCGTCGACCAGCCTGTTAGTCATTATACCCTTATAATATCACAACTTTACCAGTAATAGCGGCGGCGAGAGAAGGTCCCTGACCAGAGTGTCAGGAGATATCTCATGCGTGTTTTCGTTACCGGCGCAACGGGCTTCGTAGGATCGGCGGTCGTGAAGGACCTGCTGGCCGCGGGCCATGAGGTCCTCGGCCTTGCCCGCTCTGAGGCCGGAGCCACGGCGCTTTCGGCGGCAGGCGCCCAGGTCCATCGCGGCGACCTAGCCGATCTCGAGAGCCTGCGAAGCGGCGCGGGCTGGGCGGACGGCGTGATCCACACGGCCTTCAACCATGATTTCTCGAAGTTCGCCGACAACGCCGCCGAGGATCGCCGGGCCATCGAGACGTTGGGCGCCGTCCTGCAGGGCTCGGATCGTCCGCTGCTGGCCACCTCGGGCCTGGCCGGCTTGGCGCAGGGGCGGCTAGCCACGGAGGGCGACGTCCCGCCGCCGCCGGCGCCCGAGTGGCCGCGCGCCTCGGAGACCGCGATCGCGGAGGTCGCCGCGCGCGGCGTGCGCGCCTCCGTGGTGCGGCTGCCGCCGTCGACGCACGGCCGGGGCGACCACGGGTTCGTCCCGATCCTGATCGACATCGCCCGCAAGGCCGGCGTCTCGGCCCATGTGGGCGACGGCTCGAACCGCTGGCCCGCGGCGCACCGGACGGATGCCGCGCAGGTGTTCCGACTGGCCCTGGAGGAGGGCGCGACCGCAAGCGCCTATCACGCCATTGCGGAAGAGAGCGTCGCCTTCCGCTCGATCGCCGAAGCCATCGGCCGCGGCCTTGGCGTCCCGGTCGTCGGTGTTCCGCCTGAGAAGGCCGTGGAGCACTTCGGCTGGTTCGCCATGTTCGCGGGCGCCGACATCCCGGCCAGCAGCGCGCTCACGCGCTCGCGGCTGGGGTGGTCGCCGACCGGCCCCGACCTGATCGCGGACATGGAGAGCGGCGGCTACTTCTAGCGGGTGACCTCGAAGGTCAGGGTGTAGACGCTGCTCCTGGCCACCGGCTCGCGGGCGCCCTCAGCGCGGATCGGGTAGTGGACCTCCAACACATAGGCGCCGGGCTGGGTGAAGGTCACCGCCCCGGCGCCGTCGGCGGCGGTCTTGGCCACGTGGCTGAACTTCTTCTCGGCGTAGATGTCGCCGGCGCGGGCGATGTGGAACTCGACGCCGGAGAGGGGCTTGCCGTCGTTCAGCAGGCGGAACTTGAAGGCGTCGCCGACGAAGATTTCGTTGGGGTGGGTGACCGGCTCTACCTCGACGCCCTGGCCGGTCGGCTTCAGCGCGCCGCGGCTGGGGGCGCCCTTGGTGACGTAGGTGTCGGCGCGCAGGTAGCTGACCGAGGTCATGGTCTCGGCGCCGGCCGGGATCGCCGACTCTTCGATCGCGCGGGCGCCGCCCGGGCCGCCAGCGGGCACGCCGGACGGACGCACCATCTTCCAGACGCCGTCGACCCTAGCCCACTTGGCTTGCCGGCCGGCGCGCTCGCCGGTCGAAAGGCGCCAGGTGCCGTCGGCGGGCAGGGAGAATTCGACCGCCGCGTATTCCTTCAGCATAGTCACGCCGTCTGCCTTCACCGGCGCGCCCGAGGGGCCGGTGGCCCAGTAGTCGCCCTGGCCGCGGATCGGGAAGTCGGGGACGAAGAAATTGGTCTCGGACAGTGCGCCCTGGACCGTCACGAACGGCCGGTCCGGCGCGAACGTCGTCGGCGCGAGATAGGGCGTATGCGCCTGGGCGGCGCCCGCGAGGGCGAGGCCGCCGATGATGCCGGCGAGCAGGGCGTTGCGGCGCATGATGGAAAATCTCCGAAGGAATTCAGGGCTCAGCGCGAGACTTCGAACGTCAGGCTGTAGGTGGTGGTCTTGGCGACCGGGACCATCGGTTGGCCCGCGACGCGGCCGGGCCAGGTCGCGACCAGGACGTAGACGCCAGCGTCTTCGATGTTGAGCGAGACCGCGCCGTCCGCGCCCGCGCGGGCCGAGTTCGTGTAGCGCTTCTCCTCGTAGAAATCGCCGCCGCGATAGACGGCGTAGGCGACGTCGCCCACCGGCTTGCCGTCGTTGAGGAAGCGCAGCTTGAGGGGGTCGCCGGCGAAGATCTCATTGGGATGGGTGAGGAGCTCGGCCTCGAAGCCCTGGCCCGTCGGCTTGACCGCGCCGCGGTCCGGCGCCCCTCGGGTGACGTAGGTCTCAGCGCGCAGGTAGGAGGCGGCGGTCATCGTCTCTGCGCCGGGCGGCACTGCGGATTCCTCGACCCCACGGCCGCCACTGCCGCCGGCCGGGCGGACCATCTTCCACTCGCCCTCGATCTTGGCCCACTTGGCCGTGCGGCCGGGACGCTCGCCCGTGGTGATGCGATAGGTGCCGGGGCCGGGCAGGGCGGCCTCGACGACCGAGAATTCCTTGTGGTTCGTGGCGGATGCCGCCTTCACCGCCTGGCCGTTCGGCCCGACGACCCAATAGTCGCCCTCGCCACGGATCGGGAAGTCCATGGCGAAGAACTGGTCGGCGGCCATCCCCGACTCTAGGGTGACGAAGTCGCGCTTGGGACTGAACGTGGTGGGTTTGATGTACGGCATGTGCGCCGCAGTCGCCGCCTGGGCGACCAGAAGGGCGCCGACGACGCCCATAACACCCGCTGCACGCAGCATTTTCACGCCTCCACCTGAGCCATGTCTTGCTAATGCGAACTATTCGCACATACAAGGGCCGCAGCAGGTTTTTGGGCGGTCTCGTCCGCCACTTCAGTCCGGAGCCCTAATGTCGTCGCTTCTCGCCGCGTCCGCCCTCCTGGCCAGCGTTTCGGCCCCGAGCGAGGCGCCCGCGCAGACCTGGTCGTTCCATCTGGATCACGTGCTGGGCACGTCGTTCGACATGGCGGTGGAAGCCGGCAGCCGCGCTGAGGCCGAGTTCGCCTTCGCGGCCGCCACAGGCGAGATCGCCCGGCTGGACCGGGTGCTGAGCGGCTGGCGCGACGACAGCGAGCTGTCGTCGCTGAACCGCGTGGCCGAGCGCAAGGTGTCTCCCGACCTCTTCGCCGTGCTGTCGGCCTGCGAGGCCTGGCGGACGAAGACCGGCGGCGCGTTCAGTGGTCGGCTGGGCGAGGCGGAAGGCCTGTCGTCGGCTGAGGCGATCTGCGCCGCTGCTGGCCGCGCCGAAGCCGCCGACGTGGGCCTGGACCGGGCGACGCGCACGGTGCTTCGGCCCGACGATGTGCGCTTCGCGCCGGACGGCTTGGCCAAGGGCTACGTGATCGACGCGGCGATGGCCGCCGCGCGCCGCGCCGCCCCCTGCGCACGGGCGATGATGATCGACATCGGCGGCGACATCGCCTGTTCCGGCGACCGTGCCTGGAGCATCGGCGTGGCCGATCCGGCGAACCTGGCCGACAACGCCGCGCCGGCCGAGGTGGTGCGTGTCTCGAACCGCGCGCTGGCGGTCAGCGGTCCGGGGATGCGCGACCGGCTGGTCGACGGCGTGGCCCGTTCGCACCTGATCGATCCCGCGACCGGCGCCCCCGCGCCCGCCCGCCAGGCCGCCGTTCTGGCTGCCGACGCCGCGACCGCCGACGCGCTGTCCACCGCCCTGGCCGTCATGCCGCGGGATGCGGGCCTGGCGCTGGCCGAGGCGACGCCGGGCATCGAGGCGATGGTGATCGAGGACGGTCAGGCCTGGAAGACCTCAGGTTGGAACGCCTGCCAGGCGGCCGCGCCGCTGCCGGCCGGCTTCCAGGTGGAAGTGGCCTACACCCTGCCGAAGATCGAGGCGGCCAACTACAAGAAGCCGTTCGTGATCGTTTGGGTCACGGACATGGAGAAGAACCCGATCAAGACGCTGCTGGTGCAGGGCACGCGCCAGGACTGGCAGGAAGACAACTACGTTTGGTGGCGCCGGGTCGGGCGCAAGCAGCCGGGGATCGTCGAGGCCGTGGGCAAGCCCACGCGGGCGCCCGGCAGGTACACCGTGGGCTGGGATGGGACGGACGCCAACGGCAAGCGCGTGGCGCAGGGCAAGTACCTGATCAACGTCGAGGCCGCCCGCGAGCACGGCGGTCACGCCTACCAGGCGATCCAGGTGATGCTGGGCGCGGCGCCGGCCACCGCAGCCGCGCCGGGCAAGGACGAACTGGGCGCGACGCAGGTCCGGTACGGGAAGTCGAAGTAAGTGAAGGCCGACGCCGAACCCAAGGCTGCCAAGAGGCGCATCAACTGGAAGGTCGAGATCTACCGGCAATCGCGCGCCTGGCACGGCTACCTGTCGGCCTTCGCGTTCCTCGCGCTGATCTTCTTCGCCATCACCGGCCTGCTGTTGAACCACCCAGAGTGGACGACCACCGACAAGGAACAGCCGTCCAGGGAGACGACGGTCACCCTGGCCGCGGCCGACCTCGCGACTGCCAAGGTCGCCAATGACCCCGCGAAGGCGCTTGGAGAAGCCGTGGGCCGCAAGACCCCGCTGATCGGCGCCTGGCAGAGCGGCGAGGTGATCGACGAGGAGGCCCAACTCCGCTTCGAAGGGCCCAAAGGCTCGTCGGACGTGGTCGTGGACCTGGCGACCGGCAAGGCCGAGGTGGAGACGAAGCGCGCCCGGCTGATCGACACCATCAACGAACTGCACCGGGGCAAGAATTCGGGCGGGGCGTGGAAGGCGGTGATCGACGCCTCGGCGATCGTCATCCTGCTGCTGTCGGTGATTGGCTATGTGCTGTTCTTCAGCCTGCGCTTCCGGCTCCGGACCAGCCTGATCCTGACGGGGGTGAGCCTGGCCGGTCTGGTCGGCGTAGTGGTCTGGTTCACGCCATAGGCCTGGCCGTCACGACCCTAGGCGTCCGCGGCGATCACGACGAAGGGCGCCCAGTAGGCGGGATGGGCCCACTCGGGCCGCCAGCCGGGCAGGGCGGTCCCGTCGGGGCGGCGGCCGGTGCGGACCACGTGCATGGCCTTCTGCAGGGCCTGAGCCTTCGAGAGGCCCGGGTTCGCCTTCTGGATCGCCAGGGTCTGGACGGTCAGCGCGGCGGTCGCGTCGTCGAAAACCCGCCAATGGCTGACCAGCAGGGCCCGCGCTCCGGCATAGAGGAAGGCGCGGGCGAGGCCTGACAGGCTGTCGGCGCCGGGCGTCCCGTTGCTGCCGGCCGTGTTGCAGGCCGACAGGATTACCCAGTCGGCGGACAGATCCAGCGCCGCGGCCTCGGTGGCCGTCAGCACGCCGTCGTCCTGGGGCGTCGCCTTGGCTGGGGCGCTGAGGACCAGCCCGGGTTCGTCCAGCCCTTTGATCTCGTGGGACAAAAGGCCGTGTGTCGCGATGGCGATGACGCCGGCCTTGGCGAGGTCGGGCGAGGTCTTGATCGACGCTTCCGTCGCCTTGCCGCCCAGCCGCACGCTGGCCGCCGGCGCGCCAAGGGTGCGGGCCATGGCGCGCAGCTCCTTCGCCGTGCCGGGGATGGGGGCGAAGACGCTGTTGATCGCCGTGGGGTCCGCTAGGCCGCGCAGGGCGGGGACCGGCGTATCCATGGCGGGATCGCCATAACCCACGAACGCCCAGCGCTGCGCCGCCGGCCGGCGGGACGGGGCGGTGGCCCTGAGGCTGGCGACCGACGGAAGGGTGGTCAGCGCATAGCGATCCGCCAGCCAGGGGGTGGCCTGTAGCGCCTGGGCGCTGCTCCTTCCGGCCACCGGGGCGGTGGTCGGCAGCAGGCTCAGGGGCAGGCCGCCGAACGCGCCCGAGGCGGTGACGAATAGGCGGTCGACGCCCGGCAGCGCGCTTTCCACCGGCGCGATCAGGTCGCGGTAGAGGCTGTACGCGATCTGCAGGTCGAAGGGCGCGACCTGCCCATCGAGGCGCGCCTTGCCGCCGCAGGCGCCGTCGTCGACCTGGCAACGCAGCGCACGGATGCGGCCCTCCAGCTCGGTCTGCCGACCCTCGAGCCGGTTCCAGCTCACCTTGGTCCGCGAAAGCGCGAAGACGTGGATGTCGTCGCCGGTGGGCACGATGAACAGCATGCCCTCGCCAGGCTTCAGGCGCTTCTGCGCCTCGGCGATCGTCAGCGGGGGCGGAGAGATGGTGTCGGCATAGTTCGGGTTGTCGCGCTGCAGGCGGGCGTCGAGGCTGGCGAGTTCGCGACCCACGGCGTCGAGGGCGGCGCCGACGCGCGCGGCCTTGGCCGGATCGTCCTGCGGCAGGGCGCGGGTGAGCTGACCCTCGATCTGGCGGACCTGGCCGGCGAGGTCCTGGCGCACGCGAGCGTCGCCGGCGGCGGCCTTGCGGGTAAAGGCGGCGCGGGCGGCGGTCTGGGCCAGGGCGCGGGCGGCGGGCGACACCTCCAGGTCCTGGGCGGCGGTGAAGGCCTGATCCTGCAGGCGGCCCATCTGGTTCGGCTGTTCCCTGGACGCCAGCCAGGCCAGGCGCAGGTAGCGCTTGAACATCGGTTCGGCCGCGGCGGGACGGGGCTCGGCATCGGCGCGGGCGCGGCGGATGGCGGCGTCGGGGTCCGAGCCGGCGGCCTTCAGGTCGGCGGAGCGGCGGGCGCGGACGATGGCGACGGCCTTGGAAGACAGGGCTTCGGCCCCGGCGTTGGAGGCCAGGCGGTGCTGGTTCTCGGCCAAGGCGTCGTACGTCGCGGCCGTCAGGGGATGGCGTTCCCCGAGCGTCGCGCGGCGGATCGCCAGCGCCTTGCTCAGCATGGGTTCGGCCTCGCTGTTGCGGCCGCGCGCGTTAAGATCGCTAGCGAGCGCGGCGTAAGCCTGGGCGGTGGCAGGATCGTCCTCGCCGCGGGCGGCGCGGACGATGTCCAGGGCGCGGCGATGCAGGCGTTCGGCCTCGCGCCGTTTGCCCCGCGCGACGAGGTTGTCGCCCAGGGCGCCGTAGCTGGCTCCGGTCTCGGCGTGCTTCTCGCCCAGCAATCGGCGTCGCACCGCCAACGCCTCGCGGAGCAGCGGCTCGGCCTCCTCGGGCCGCTTCTGGGCGTCCAGGTTCGCACCCAAGGCCGCCGCGTCGGCTGCGGTCGCGGGATGACGTGGGCCACGCACGTCGCGGTCGGTGGCCAGGGCCAAACGCAGCAACGGCTCGGCTTCGGTATGGCGCCCCTGGGCCTCCAGGTTCGCGCCCATGCGCGCATAGGCCTGAGCCGTGGCGGCGTCGCGCTCGCCGAACACCTCGCGGCGGATCGCCAGCGAGCGTCGGTGCAACGGCTCCGATTCCGCGAACCGGCCGAGATCGTCGAGGGTGGCGGCCAAGCCTCCCAGGTCGGCGGCGAGCTGGGGGGCCTTTTCGCCAAGCGCCTGGGTGTCGGCCTCGACGGCCAGCCGGTAGAGCGGCTCGGCCTCCCGCGGGTTCGACTGCGCGCGGAGCACGTCCGCGAGCGCAACCGCGGCGGCGGCGGCCTCGACGCTCTTCTGGCCGAACGTGGCGCGGCTGGCGGCGAGCAGGTCGCGCCGCAAAGGCTCGGCTTCAGCGAACCGGCCCCGCCGTTCGAGCAGGCCTGCGAGGTTCGATATGGCCAGCAGGGTCTGGGGATCGCGCAGCCCGAGCACCCTGCGGTCGATCTCCAGCGCTCGGCGATAGAACGGCTCGGCGTCGGAGTCGCGCCCCTGGCGGACCAGGGCCTGGCCGATCCACGACCACGAGACCGCCGTCACGGACGCGTCCGGGCCGTAAGCGCGCTGTTCGATGGCGACGCGACGACGGGTGACCTTCTCGAGCTCGCTCCACTTGCCGGCGGCGCGGGCCACCTCGGCCTGGACGACCAGAGCCTGCCACTGGGCGGTCTCGCGGGCGGTGAGCGCGCGCGGGGCCGCGGCCGCCGCGGCGGCCATCGCCGGCGCATCGGGAAGCGCAACGCACAGCAGCGCCGCGACCGTCACCGCCGCGCGCCAAACTCGGGGACGCATACTCCCGTCCTCTCACGAATCTCCCACGGAGGGACCTTACTCGCTCGCCGCGCGAGTCCGCACGGGACCTGACGCCGCACCGGCCCCCGCCGAGCCGATATAGCCCAGGGTGGCGGCGCGCTGGATCGCCTGCGACCGGCCCGCGACGCGAAGCTTGCGGGCGGCGTTGGTGACATGGAACCGCACGGTTGGCAGCGATATGGCCACAAGCTCGCCGATTTCTGCGTCAGTTTTGCCGGCCGCCGCCCACTTCAGGCACTGGATCTCGCGGCGGGTGAGCTTGGCCGGGGTCTCGTCCGAGCCAGCGATGGCCTCTTCGTAGGTGGCGACGAATCGGAGCGCCAGGATGTGCAGGGTCGCGGCGTGGGCGGTGAAGGCCTGGGCCACATCCAAAGTTTCGTCCGGGGTGGCCCAGATGACCGCGCCGATCACGCCGCCGGGCAGGTACGCGGGCGCCACGATCGCCGCGCCGACGCCGTAGGTATCGATGGGGCCTTCCGCCGTGATGGCGTCCAGCGCACGGTTCGGCCGCCAGGAGGCGAACCGCCCGCCCGCGAAGTAGAACGGCTCGGAACAGGCCCGCGAGGCGTGGATAAAGGCTGCGCGCAGGGCGAAGCCGTGATCCTCCCAGTAGCGCAGGTCGGGGTCGATCCAGCGGAACAGGGTCTCGGCGAACGGCCGGCCATCCGCGCCGGTGGGCGGGACGGTCGAGGAGATGTCGTTGGCCGCCGCGACGTAAGGCAGGCCGATCTGGGCGCCGGCCGCCACGATGTCGCGCGCCAGAGCCTCGGCGTCGGTAAGCAAGCGGGCTCCCCCTATCACTTCCGCTAGCTTGTTCGGTACCGTCCGCGCCCGCAAGCTTGCACCTAAGAACAACGCCCACAGAGGGCGAGGGGAGGAATGATGAAGTTGCGTAAGTGGGCGCCGTCGGCCGCCGTTCTGGCGGTTTTCTGCGTTGCGGGTGGAGCTCAAGCCGCCGAGGCCGAGGTCGCCGAGGTGGACGCGGTGATCGTCACCGCCCAGAAGCGCGAGCAGAACCTGCAGGACGTGCCCATCGTCGTGAACGTGGTGTCGGGCCAGCAGCTCCAGGACGCGGGGGTCCGCGACGTGAAGGATCTGCAGGTCCTGACCCCGGGCCTCAGCGTGACCTCGTCCACCGGCAGCGCCCAGACCTCCATCCGCATCCGCGGCGTCGGCACCATCGGTGACAACCCAGGCCTCGAATCCTCGGTCGGCACCGTGATCGACGGCGTCTACCGCGCCCGTAGCGGCGTGGCGTTCGGCGACCTGGGCGAGCTGGAGCGCATCGAGGTGCTGAAGGGGCCGCAGGGCACCGTGTTCGGCAAGAACACCTCGGCCGGCGTCATCAACGTGATCACCAAGGCGCCCGAATTCGACTTCGGGGCCAACGCCGAACTGACCTACGGCAACTACGATCAGCGCGGCTTCGCGGCCGGCGTTACCGGCCCGATCAGCGAGACCCTGGCCGGCCGCGTCTTCGCCGCCATCCGCAAGCGCGACGGCTTCAACCAGGTGCGCAATGGCGCGGGGCCCAGCTCGCAGTCGCGCAACGACGACCAGGATGTCTCGACGATCCGCGGGCAACTGCTGTGGCTGCCGACCGACAGCCTGACGGTCAAGGCGATGGTGGACTACACCAAGCGTGACGAGCACTGCTGCCTCACGGCCACGACCCTCGTCGGCGCGACCGGCGCGCTGATCGACGCGCTCGCCGCCGACGAAGGCACGCTGCGTCCGGCCGACCCCTTCCGCCGCCTCGTCTACGCCAACCGGGAGTCGAACCAGAAGCTGACCGACAAGGGCCTGTCGCTGCAGGCGGACTTGGAGATCAATCCTGACGTCACCCTGACCTCTATCACCGCCTGGCGCGGCTGGAAGAACCTGCAGGGCGCCGACATCGACTTCTCGTCGGCCGATATCTGGTACCGGCCCAGCGACGGCCGGACCTTCGGCAAGTTCGAGACCTTCTCGCAGGAAGTTCGCCTGGCCGGACGCTCCGGTCCGGTCGACTGGATGGTCGGCGGCTACTATTCGGACGAGCAGCTCGACACCAGCGCCTTCACCCCTTGGGGCACGGCTTACGAAACCTATTTCGGCCTTCTGCTTTCGGGCGGCGCAAACCCCGCCACCGTCTCGGCGCTGACCGGCATTCCGGTCGGCCAGAACTTCATTCCGGGGACGGGCGCCTACGACCGGTTCGACCACTCGAACAAGGGCTGGGCGCTCTTCACCAACAACACCTGGCATGTCACCGACGCGCTCGAGCTGACCTTCGGCCTGCGCTACAGCGACGACACCAAGAAGGTGTTCTCGCAGTACCGGAACACGGCCCCGGGGCTGGCTTGCGCCGCGGCGATCGCCCGGCCGATCCCGGCCGCCGCGCGCGCCGCGATCTGCGCACCCGGCGGCGACCCCGCTTTCAACAACGTCGACACCCGCCAGAAGCGCAGCGAGGACCGCCTGGGCGGCACGGCCAAGGCCAGCTACCGGTTCAATCCGAAGCTGATGACCTATGTGTCGTACGCCAACAGCCACAAGAGCGGCGGCTTCAACCTGGACCGCGCCCGGCTTGGGGCCGGCGTGATCAATCCCGACACCAGCTTCGCGGCCGAGACGGTCGAGAGCTATGAGGCCGGGTTCAAGAGCCAGCTCTTCGAGAACCGGCTGATCCTGAACGCCGCGGCCTTCGACCAGACGTTCGAGAACTTCCAACTGAACACCTTCACGGGCATCAGCTTCGTGGTGGCCTCGATCCCGAAGGTGACGTCCAAGGGCGTCGACCTGGATGCTGTTTGGCGCACGCCGGTCCGGGGCCTAACGGCCACGGGTGGGGTGACATACGCGGTGACCCAGTTCGGCAACTTCACCCCAACCGCGGGCATCGGCCCGCGGCTGCCGACGTCGCGCCTGTCGTACGCGCCGCTGTGGTCGGCGTCGTGGTCGGCGGTCTATGAGAACCAGATCGCCGACGGGCTGCGCCTGCGGGCCAGCCTCTCGGGGCGCTACACCTCGGCGTACAACACCGGCTCGAACCTGGATCCGCTCAAGAACCAGAAGGAGCTGACGCTCTGGAACGGCCGGGTCGGCATCGGGTCTGAAAGCGAAAGCTGGACGCTCGAGCTGTTCGCGCAGAACCTGACGAACGAGAAGTACTATCAGGTCGTCGTGGACCAGCCGTTGCAGTCGGGCACCTTCGCGGCGTTCCTGGGTGCGCCGCGGACCTACGGCGTCACGTTAAGGTCCAAGTTCTAGGGGAGCGTCGGCACGTGGACCTGGAGCTCACCGCCTCCGACCTGGCTTTCCGCGATGAGGTGCGGGCGTTCCTCGACGCCAGCCTCACGCCCGAGCTGCGCCGGGCCGGTGAGCGCCTGACCAGCGTGTTCTGCGAGCCGCGCTACAGCCTGCCCTGGCAGAAGATCCTGCATGCCAAGGGCTGGGCCGCGCCGGCCTGGCCCAAGGAATACGGTGGGCCGGGCTGGAGCGAGGTGCAGCGGGCGATCTTCGCCGCCGAGTGCGCGCGAGCCGGGACGCCCAGCCTGTCGCCGATGGGCCTGAAGATGGTGGGCCCGGTGATCATGGGCTACGGCACGCCCGAGCAGAAGGCGTTCTATCTGCCGCGCATCCTCTCCGGCGAGGACTACTGGTGCCAGGGCTACTCGGAACCAGGCTCCGGCTCGGATCTCGCGTCGCTACAGCTTCGCGCCGTAAGCGACGGAGATCATTACGTTCTCGACGGGTCCAAGATCTGGACGACCCACGCCCAGTTCGCCAACCGGATGTTCTGCCTGGTGCGGACCTCGACCGAGGGCAAGCCGCAGCAGGGCATCACCTTCCTGCTGCTGGAGATGAACACGCCCGGGATCTCGGTGAAGCCGATCATCACCCTGGCCGGCGAGCACGAGGTGAACCAGGTATTCTTCGACGGCGTGCGCGTGCCCAAGGCCAACCGGATCGGCGAGGAGAACCAGGGCTGGACGGTGGCCAAGTACCTGCTGGAGTTCGAGCGGGGTGGTGGCTCCGCGCCGGGTCTGCAGGTCGGCCTGGAGCGGGCGCAGCGGATCGCCACGGCGGCGCTGGGCGACGATCCCGCGCACCGGCGGCGACTGGCCGAGGCCGCCATCGCGGTGACCGCCATCGACATGTCGGAGCGGATGGTGCTGTCGGCGCTGGCCGGCGGCAAGAACCCGGGCCCCGCCTCGTCGATGCTGAAGATCAACGGCACCGAGGCCATGCAGCGGATCGACGAGATCTCGATCGCGGCGCTGGGATCCTACGCCGGCGTCGACCAGCCCGAGGCCCGCGAGCCGGGCTCGAACGTCGCGGCGATCGGGCCGGACGAAGGCCTCGTCGCCATGCCGCGCTACCTGAACAATCGGGCCGCCTCGATCTACGGCGGCTCCAACGAGATCCAGAGGGACATCATCGCCCGGCTCGTGCTGGGGCTGTGAGGAGGAAAGACAGATGTCGACGTTCCTGAACCTGCGCCGTCCGCCCTATCGGACCTATTCGATCACCCAGCTCTGCCGCGAGTTCGGCGCGACGCCGCGCGCGCTGCGCTTCTACGAGGAGCAGGGGCTGCTGTCGCCGGCGCGGCGCGACACCTCCCGCGTCTATTCCTACAAGGACCGGGCGCGGTTGCAGCTGATCATGCGGGGCCGCCGCGTCGGGCTCTCCATCGCCGAGATCCGCGACATCCTCGACACCTACGACGAGGAGGGCCCCGCGTCGCAGGACGCCGAGGCCCTGCGCATCCACCGCCGTCGCATCGAGCAGCTGCAGCAGCAGCGCCAGCATGTGGACGAGGCGATCAACGAGTTGAAAGCGGCCGCGGCTCATCTCGAGTGCAAGTACCCGAGCCTCAAGACCGAGCTGGACTCATGACCCTATCGGGCGGCGATCCCGGACGAGCGCCGCAGTGGCGCGAGGCCCGGCGCCAGCCCGTCCGCCCCGCCGTCGCCAGGGTGACGCTGGAGCCCCGCAAGCTGCCGCGTCAGGCCCGCGCCCGGGCGACCTTCGACGCGATCGTGGACGCCTGCGGCCAGGTCCTGGCGATTGGTCCCTACGAAGCGCTGACCACCAACTGCATCTCCGAGCGGGCCGGCGTCAGCATTGGCACCCTCTACGAGTATTTCCCGAACCGTGAGTCCATCGTGGCCGCGCTCGCCGCCAACTCGTGCGCCCGTCTGGTGGCGCGCATGGAGCAGGCGATCCTGGAGACGGCCGGCATGGGCCAGCTCGAAGGCGCCGAGCACTTGCTGATGGCTGGCGTCGAGGCGTTGGGCAGCCGCCAGAACGCGTTCAAGGTGATGTTGCGCGAAGCGCCGTTCGTGACGACCCTGCCGGCGATGACGCAGGCGCGGGCCGCGCTGACCGGGCTGTGCCAGGCGATCCGCGCGTGCTCGGCGGACCGGTTGAACCTGCCGGAGCCGGAGGCCGACACCTGGCTGATCTCCCAGATGCTGTTCAACGCGATGCTTGAGATCGCCTTCCTGGATTCCGACGAGGCGGAGCGGCGCCTGCTGTGCCACGAACTGGCGATCATGACCTGCCGGATGGCGCTAGGTCATGACGTCACGGAAGGCCTGCCCGCGCCCCACTGACATATCCGAGCAACCCTGCCGCGCAGGCGCTCGCCCTCTCGGAGAACGGCATCGGCCGAACCCGAGTATGCCATGTTTTCGAGAGGCCCATACTTCCTCGCAAGGGAGGGGGAACGGCCGCTGAAACGGCCATCCGAACCTCCATCGAAAGACCCCAGGGGAAACATCCGAGGGGCATGGGAGGATGCGGATGCAAGCCACGTTTCGGGGCGCGCTCGCGCTCGGAGTCTCCACGGCCGCCATGCTGGCGGCGCAGCCCGCGCTGGCCCAGGCCAGGCCGGCCGCCAACGTCATCCAGGAACTGGTCGTCACCGCCCAGCGGCGCGAACAGAGCATCCAGGACGTCCCGATCGCCGTGTCGGCGTTTTCCGACGAGGCGCTGAAGGAGCAGCGGATCGAGGGCGGTCGCGACCTGTTGCTCGCGGTGCCCAACGTCACTTTCAGCCGCGGCAACTTCGGCGGCTACAACTTCCAGATCCGGGGCATCGGCACCAAGCTGGTGGCGACGAGCGCCGACGCGGCCATCGGCGTTCACGAGAACAACGTGCCGCTGACCGCCAACAATCTGGCGGACTCGAACTTCTACGACGTGGAGCGGATCGAGGTGCTGCGCGGGCCCCAGGGCACGCAGTTCGGCCGCAACACCACCGGCGGCCTGATCAACATCATCAGCGCCAAGCCGGTCGACACCTTCCAGGGGCGGCTGACGGCGGAATACGGCAACTACCAGAACAAGCAGGCCAACGGCTTCCTCAACGTGCCGCTGACCGACTGGCTGTATGTGCGGGCGGCGGGCTCGTGGGTGGATCGCGACGGCTACGGCCGCAACCTGGTCACGGGCAACCGGATCGATGGCCGCGACCTGTGGTCCAGCCGGATCAGCGTGCGCTTCAAGCCGAACGACCGCTTCACCGCCGATCTGATGTGGGAGCACTTCAAGGAAGACGACGACCGCGCCCGGGTCGCCAAGCAGCTCTGCATCAAGGACCCGGGCCTCACCAGCGTGGGTGGCGTGGCGACCAACCTGCCGGGCCGAGCGACGCAAGCCTATCTCAGCCAGGGCTGTGTGCCCGGCAATCTGCGGGGCGCCAACGCGCTGCAGGCGGTCAACAGCGCCGCGACCCTGGGCGGGGGGCTCGGCATCCTGACAGGCCTGATCACCGGCGACGCCTATGCCGGGAAGGCCCAGGACCCGAACCTGCGCAACATCGAGTCGGCCTTCGACCCGATGTACCGGTCCAAGGGCGATATCATCATGCTGTCGCTGGCCTACCAGCTGGCCGACCAGCTACAGCTCACGTTCACGGGCAGCTACGCCGACGGGAACGGCTCCAGCCAGGCGGACTACAACCGCACCACCCCCACGCAGACCTTCAACGTCACGCCCATTTCGCCGGGCGGCGTCTTCAACGATCCGCAGGTTGGGCCGTCGAACCAGTTCCGCACCATCGACTTCACCTTCGGGCAGAGCGTCCAGCGCACCTACGAGCTGCGGCTGCAGTCGTCGTTCGAGGGACCGTTCAATTTCAGCCTCGGCGCCAGCTACCTGCGTTTCCGGTCGCAGAGCGACTATGTGGTGACCAGCAATACCCTGACCGCCGTCGCCATCGGTCTGTTCAACGCGGCGACGCCGGGTTGTGCGCTCAACGGGTCGCTGACCACGCCGCAGTGCGTCTACGTGGACCCGAACGCCATCCCCGATGGGTCCGGGCACAACTACTTCGACAATCGGACGCGCTATCAGATCGGCTCGTACGCAGCGTTCGGTGAAGCCTCTTACGAGTTCACGCCCGAGTTCCGGGTGACGGCGGGCCTGCGCTACACCGACGACAACAAGAAGGCCCAGCCGTTCCAGCCCGGCCTGTTCCTGCCGGGTTCGGGCCTCGCGGCGCTGCCGCAGCAGAAGGCCTCGTTCACCGAGCTGACCGGGCGGCTCAACGCCGAATGGTCGCCGGACCTGGGCTTCACCGACAAGAGCCTGTTCTACGCCTCCTACGCCCGCGGCTACAAAGGCGGCGGCTTCAACCCGCCGCAGTCGGCCGGGCAGAACCTGTTCCCGGAGACCTATGAGCCAGAGTTCATCAACGCCTTCGAGATCGGGTCCAAGAACACGCTGATGGGCGGCGCGCTGGTGCTGAACGCGACCGGCTTCTACTACGACTACAAGGGCTACCAGGTTTCCCAGATCATCCAGCGGACCTCGGTGAACGTGAACATCGACGCCAAGATCTGGGGGGCCGAGTTCGAAGCGCTGTGGGAGCCGGTCCAGAACCTGCGCTTCAATGGCCAGCTCGGCTTCCTCGACACCAAGCTGGGCGGGACGGACTCGCTGGATCTGTCGAACCTGACGCAGGGCAATTCGGGCTTCGTCACCGTCAAGAACGGCGGGACCTTCTCGAACTGCATCGCGCCGACCAACCAGGTCGCCGCGCTGCAGGCCCTGATCAACGCGGGCGTCCTGCCGGCCATCGCGATGACCGGCGTGCCGGGACGATCGGATCTGGGCGTCTGCCAGGGCGCCTTCGCGCCGGGGACGCCGCTGTCGGCCCTGGTGGCGGTCACGCCCAGCGGCGGCATCCCGGCGGCGTTGGGAGGCAATCAGCTGCCCAACTCGCCGCACTACACGCTGTCGCTTGGCGCGCAGTACCGGTTCGACCTCGGCGGCGGCTGGACGGCGACGCCACGCGTCGACTTCTACGCCCAGGGCAAGTCGTACGCGCGGATCTTCAATGCCGTGAACGACCGGCTGCGGTCGTACACCAACACCAACGTGTCGCTGATCTTCGACATCCCCGACCTGGGCTGGAACGTGCAGGCCTACGTCAAGAACGTGGGCGACAAGACGGTGGTGACCGACCAGTACCTGACCGACGACACCTCGGGCCTGTTCACCAACATCTTCCTGACCGAACCCCGGCTCTACGGCGTGTCGGTGAGCAAGGCTTTCTGAACGCCCGGCGCAGGGCGCGCGGGCCGGCTCGGGTTCGCAGGCCCGCGAGCGGACGGCGGCCGCTACCCCGGCCTCCGGTGTCCGACTGGCCGTCCGGCGGTTCCGAGCGCCCCGGACGGCCTCTTTCCGCCGGGTCGAGATCTGCCGCGCAATGCGTTGAGATCGTGCAGTTTTCCGCTCGGCGGCTGGATATGCCAATCCGAGTGTTCCGAGCGGGCCGCGGCCTTATGCTGAGGCCGACACGCGGCGAGGATTGCGGATGACGGCGTTCGAAGACACCACCCGGGCTGCGGCCCCCCCGCGGGCGAGGGCGTCGCGCGCCGGCCCGATGAGTGGGGGCAAGCTGGACTACCGCCAGCCGGCCGGCGATCGGGGGCTGTTCGGGCCGGACTCCATGGCCTGGCGGGTCCACGCCAACCCCGTCGCGCTGGCCGTCGGCGGCGTCGCGGCGGTGATCCTGGAACTGGCCGAGCCGCGCGTGCGCACTGGGGTCTGGGAGCATTCCACCTTCCGCACAGATCCCTTGGGGCGCATGCAGCGGACCGGGGAGGCGACGCTGATCACCACCTATGGTCCGACCAAGGCGGCCGAGGCGCGCGTGGCGATGGTGACCCGAATGCACGAGCGGGTCGGCGGCGTGACGCCCGAGGGGCAGGCCTACACGGCGCTGGAACCCGAACTGATGACGTGGGTCCATGTGACCGCGAGCTGGGGATTCCTCAACGCCTACGATCGATATGTCGCGCCTCTGAGCCGCGGGGACCAGGATCGTTACTTCGCGGAGGGCGGGCGGCTAGGGCGGCTGTTCGGCGCGCCGGAGCCGCCCGCGTCGGTGGCGGGCGTCGAGGGGTGGTTCGACCGCATGCGGCCGATGCTGGTCCCGCATCCGATCATCGACGAATTCCTGGGGATCGTGTCGACCACCTCGCCGCTGGGCCTCGCCGGCCGGGCGCTGCAGCCGCTGGTGGTCGAGGCGGCCATCGACCTGCTGCGGGTCGACATCCGCCGGAAACTTGGGCTGAAGGTCAGGCCGCTGCGGCTGGCGCTGGCGCGCAGCGTGCTGGGATTGATGGCGCGGGCGGCGGAACGGGCGCCGAGCCAGGTCGTGCGGGACGCCCGCGCGCGGGTCGGCAGGGTGGCCTGACGGCTAGTCGGCGTCCACCCAGGACTGGAACGAGCGATCCACCACGGGCGCGGCGCCGGGGATCGGTGCGCGGATCGTGAAGGTCGCGCCACCTTCGCCCTTGATCGTCATCGCGCCTTTCAGGTCGCGGACGATAGCGGCGACGATCGACATGCCCAGGCCGCTGGACCGGCCCGCGCCGGTGGTGAAGCCCTTGCCCTCGTCGGCGACCGTCATCACCAGCTCGTTGCCGTCGCGGCGGCTGGTGATCACCAGGCGGCCGCCGGGCTTGCCCTCGTAGGCGTGCTTGGCGGCGTTGATCGCGAACTCGTTGATGGCAATCGCGAGCTGCTGGGCCATGTCGCCCGGCACGCTGGTCAGGTCGGCCTGGATCGAGCACTTGAGGCCGGTCGTCGCGGCGATGGCTTGGCAGAGACCGGCGAGGAACGGGCTGAGCTCGACCGACGCGCGGTCGGCGTGGTCGTACAGGTAGCGATGAAGCTCGCCCACGGCCACGAGGCGGGCGCGGCTAGCTTCCAGCGCGGCTGCGGCCACCGGATCGCGCGATCTGAGCTGCTCGAACACCAGCATGTCGGCCGCCAGCTGAAGGCTGTTGGCGATGCGGTGGTTCAGCTCCTGGATCTGGCGCTCCTGACTGGCCAGGCGCGCGCGGGCGGAGGAGAGTTCCCGGGCGAGGCCCGGATCGGATGTCATGGCGCTGGCGAACATCGAATGCGCCCCCAAATTACAGTAGAGCTCGTTTTCCTGTGCGAGACGTCGCGTTTTGCGCCGTCGGTTGTTCAACAACCGGATGCCGTCCCTAGTTCCCAATATTGAAAGATGAATTGGGCAAAAGAACGGCGTCGCCGAATATACCGACTAGCGATAACGCGTTAACATCTTGGTAATACTTAGGGCGCGGCGTCAGACGCAGACGACGCCCGATCGGCTGTCGGTATATGCGCCCCCGGCGTAGGCCACCTCGCCGTTCACCAGCACCGTGTCGACGCCGCGCGCCGCCCGGACATAGCGCATGCCGTCGCCCGGCATGTCGAAGGCGGGCAGTTCGGGCTCGCGGTCGATGGTGTCAGGATCGAATACCACGATGTCGGCCGCCAAGCCGGGCTTGAGGCGCCCACGGTCCTTGAGGCCCCAGATGTCGGCTGTCTCGCCCGTGATCTTGGCGACCGCCTGCTCCAGGCTGAGTGCGCCGGCCTTGCGGACGAACTCGCTGAACAGATAGCCGGTGTCGCCGTAGGTCGAGAACGAAGCCAGGTGAGCGCCCCCGTCGCTCGCGCCGATGTGGACCAGCGGGTGGGCCAGCATGGGGCCAATGCGATCGGTGGATTGGTGGCCCTGGCTGGCGCTGAGGAAAGCCACGTCCAGGCCATGTTCCAGGCTGAGGTCGATCAAGGCCTGGGCCGGGACCTGGCCGCGCGCCTTGGCGATCTCGGATAGCGTCCGGCCGGCCAGCTCGGCCGGGGCCGCGTCGCCGCCGCGCAGGACCAGGCGGCCCATCATCGCCTCACCACCATCCGGGCCGGTGTCGGCTACCATCTTGGCCACCGTCTCGGGGTCGCGCAGAGCGGCCAGGCGGGCCTCAAGCGGCTGGCGCAGGATGCGCACCCAGCGGGGTAGGCGCGCAAAGAACAGGCTGGGGCGCAGCAGGCTGAAGCTGATGTCGATCGGTCGTGTTTGCATCTGGGGCCAGACGCGGGCGCCACGGGCGAACTGCTCTTCCACGCGGGCGATGGCGCGCGGCGCATTGTCGGGCACGGCGGAGGTGTCGAACAGCGGCGAGAAGGTCGTCGGGATGTTGTGCTTGAGACTGAGCTCGGCCAGTTGGTCGATGCGCGCGATGGTGATGTCGGTGGCGTAGAACTCGGGCACGCATTGCAGCATGCGGTCGTACTCGCCCAGCACGGCGCAGAGCGCGTCCAGTTCCTCGAACTGGGCGAAGCGGCTGGGGACCGGGCGGCCGTTCTCGTCGACATCGACGAAGCTGGTCGACAGGCCGACCGCCCCGGCGTCCAGGCATTCGCGCAGCAGATCCTGCATGGCGGCGATCTCGTCGGGCGTGGCGGCGCGCTCCTGCGCGGCCGGGCCCATGACCCACAGGCGGATCAGGCTGTGGCCCACGAGCGGGGCGACGTTGATCGACAAGGCCTTCTCGATGGCGGCGCGGTAGCCGGCGAAGTCTTCCCAGCTCCACTCGAAGGCGGTGGTGAAGGCCTCGGGCGGCATCTCCTCGATCTGCTGGAACATACCCACCACCCGACGGCGGTCGGCAGCCTTGAGCGGCGCCAGGGAGAGGGAGCAGTTGCCGGGCACGACGCAGGTGACGCCGTGCTCCAGGGCCGGCCGCGCCGCGCCGTCCCAGAGAAGCTGGACGTCGAAATGGGTGTGGGGATCGATGAAGCCGGGGGCCACGACGCGGCCGCCGGCGTCGACCACGCGGCGGGCCTCGCCTGCGACCTCGCCCACGGCGGCGATACGCCCGTCCTTGACCGCGACATCACCCTTGAAGGCGGGAGCGCCTGAACCGTCGACCACCAGGCCGTTCCGCACGATGACGTCGAACATCAGCTTCCCTCCACGATCCGCCGCCAGGACTGGCCCACCAGTTCGCCCAACGCCGCCGCGCCGCAATTCTTCATCAGCCGCAGGCCCGTCTCCTCGTCGAGAACGACGGGCCCCTCGGCCCCGTTCGGATGCCGCAGCCGCACCAGCAGTTCGGTCGAGCCGTCGTGGCCGGCGACAAGATCCGCCGCGACGATGACCGCTTCGTCAGCCCTGGGGCTCACGACAGCGGAGGCTCGACGAACACCACGTCCGACCCCAGCAACAGGCCTGGCGGCCTGCGCACCGCGAAGATGTGCAGGTTCCAGCTCTTGATCGCGTCCACCGCGGTTTCCACGGTCTGGTCGGGGAGGGCCCGCACCGCGAGCTCCTCCACCGTCTCCTCCGGCCCCGGCGTCACGAAGCGGCGCTGCCGGGACAAGGTGCGCCCAGGCGAAGTGGCCGCCGGTTCGCCGCCCGGGGCGCGCCTCAACGACGAATCTCGAGCGCCGTCGCGCTCGGGCGCCACTAGACGCGCTCGACGATGATCGCCGGCGCCATGCCGCCGGCGGCGCACATCGTGACCAGGCCGCGCTTGAGGTCACGGCGTTCCAGTTCGTCGACGATCGTGCCGATCAGGATCGCCCCGGTCGCGCCGATCGGGTGACCCAGCGCCATGGCGCCGCCGTTCACATTGACCTTCTCGCGGTCCAGCTTCAGGTCGCGGATGAACTTCTCGGCGACGACGGCGAAGGCTTCGTTGATCTCCCACAGGTCGATGTCGTCGACCGTCAGGCCCGCCTTCTTCAGCACCTTCTGGGCCGCCGGGACCGGCGCGTTGAGCATGAGGGTGGGGCTATCGCCGACATTGGCCATGGCGACCACGCGGGCGCGCGCCTTGAGGCCGTTCTTCCGGGCGTACTCCGGCGACGCCAGCAGGACGGCGCCCGAGCCATCCACGACTCCCGAGGAGTTTCCGGCATGGTGGAAGTGCTGGATCTTCAGGTCCGGATAAACCTGGTTGATCAGGCCGGCGAAGGTCGTGCCCTTGGCGTCGAGCGGGACATTGGCCATGGCCTCGAACGAAGGCTTCAGGCTGGCGAGGCCCTCCCGCGTGGTCTGCGGCCGCGGGAACTCCTCGCGATCCAGCGCCAGCGAGCCGTCTTCGCGATAGACCGGCACCAAGGCGCGGTCGAAGTGGCCGTTGCGGATGGCATGGTCCGCTCGCTGCTGGCTCACATAGGCCAGCTCGTCCAGCGCCTCGCGGCTGATGCCTTCCATGGTGGCGATCGCGTCGGCGCAGATGCCCTGGTGGCTCTGCGGATGCCGGGCCCGCAGGCGCAGATTGCCCGAGTCCATCAGCATCGGGCCGGCCTCCGGATCGGGCTTCGGCGCGCTGGACGCGGTGTAGGACATCATCTCGCAGCCGCCGGCGATGACCAGGTCTTCCATCCCGGACATGATCTGGGCGGCCGCCAGGTTCACCGCGGTGATGCCGGATCCGCAGTAGCGATCCAGCGTCACGCCGCTGGCCTTGATGTCGTAGCCGGCGTCGAGGGCAGCCATGCGGCCCATGTCGCCGCCTTGCTTGCCGCGTTGGGACGAGGTGCCCCAGATCACGTCGTCGACTTCGGCGGTGTTCAGGTCGTTGCGCTCGGCCAGAGCCTTCAGGACCGCGGCGCCGAGGTGCTGCGGGTGATGGTCGGCCAGGGCGCCCTTGCCCACCTTGCCAATCCCGCGCGGCGTACGCGCAGCGTCGATGATGAGAGCTTCGGGCATGATCTTTCCTTGCGATGGGTCGGCTTCGCCGTTTGGAGGAAGATTCTGCGCCGTCCGTAAGGTCAGTCTAGGGGGGTTTGATCCAGGCGCGGCGATCCGGCGCGCCATACCGAACTTTTGAAACATCGGCGCAAAGTTCCAAGACCACTGATACCGTCGGCCGACGCGGCGAAGGACCGCGCATGGCAGGGAGCACCGGAATGAACATGAAGCTGATGGCGCTGGCTGCGCTTGCGAGCCTGGCGGCCGCTCCGGCGATGGCGCGCGACGTGGGCGGGGTGGTCTGCACGACCCCGCAAGCCGGCCGTTGCGACGGCGAAGCCTGCAACGGCGCGCCGCTCGCGAACCTGGGCAACGCCACCGACGCCAAGACGGGCCGCAAGTTCTGGCTGGACTACCCCTGCGACCTCAAGCCGGGCGAGAAGGTCACTTTCATCCTGAACCTGCACGGGGCGGGCTCGGTCGGTAACTGGCAGCGCCACTACTTCCCAGCCTCGGATTTCGTCCAGAAGTACCGGCTGGTCGTGGCGACGCCAACGGCCGCGACGGCCACGCCCGTGCGCCGCTGGGACGGGGCGGCCGACGACGCCTATCTGCAGAACATCACCGATTTCGTGTTCGACAGCTTCGGCAAAACCGATATCCGCTCGATGTGGTTGGCCGGGCATAGCCAGGGCGGCTTCACCTCGCGGCGCATTGTCTGCAGCGACTACTTCAAGAACAAGGTCGATGGCTGGCTCAGCCTGTCCGGCGGCCGGATCGGCCAGGCGCCGTTCGTGAAGCAGTTCGGACCGCCCAAGGCGGATGGCTCGCCGCCGGACCCGCGTCCCGCCGGACCCAACCCAATGGCCAACGACAGCCCGCCCACCTGTGACTTCTCGCACATCTTCGAGGTCGGCCAGTGGGAGATCGACGCCCTGCCTGACACTTCTCCCTGGGCCGAAAAGTACGGCTGCACGCGGCGTGTCCGCGAAAAGGACATCGTGGACGAAAAGGGCGGCCACGTCTGGGATTACGCCAGGGCGGGCTACAAGGTTTGGGGCCGCAAGGCCGCTCCCGGCACGAGCGAACTCTTCGCCTGGCAGGGGTGCCAGGGTGGACGGGTGGTGGCCGATGTGGTGAGACTCGACAAAGGCCATACTGAAGCTTTGGAACCCAAGGTCACGGAAGCCTTGGTCCAGATGATCGTCGCCGCGCCGGGTGGGAAGGCGCAGACGGGAGGCTGACGCCGGATGGCGGATGCCGGACGCCCTCCTCAGCTAGCACCGGGGGAGGGCGTTTCCGTCTTGGTCGCGCGGGCGTAGGCTCCCGCCATGCTGCGCCATGTGAAGTTCGCCAACCTGCCGGTCGCCGATCAGGATCGCGCCGTCGCCTTCTGGCGGGATCGGGTGGGCCTGACCGTCGCCGCCGACGAGGCCTATGGCGAGGGCTTCCGTTGGATCGAGCTGAGCGTGGGCGACGCCGTGACCCGGGTCGTCCTCGTGCGTCGGCCCAACGAGGCGCCCTCGGAGCAGCCCGACCTGATCCTAGTCTGCGACGACCTCGACGAGACTTGCGCGACGTTGAAGGCGAGGGGTGTCGCGTTCACCCAGGATCCCACGGCGGCGCCCTGGCGGGCGAACGAACGCTACGCCCTGTTCCGCGACAGCGAGGGCAACCTCGTGATGCTGGGCGACGGCTAGTCCTGCGGGAGGGCCAGCGAGGCCTGGCCGAACGCGTAGCGCCAACCGGAGGACGTGCGGACGTAGGTGTCGCTGAACCAGAGCGTGCGGTCCGATGCCTTGCCGGCCGAGGTGTACTTCAGGCGCAGTTTGGCCGTGACCACCGCAGTGTCGTCGCCGAACATCCGGACGGTCTGGCTGCCGGGCGCCTCGTCCTGGATCTCGTAGACGATGGTCTTGCCCCGGGCTTCCTTCAGCAGGTCCTCGCGGGTCACCACGGTCCCGGACCCGACGACCAGGGTCATCTCCGGATGGAGGATCTTCGCCATGGCCTCGGCGTCGTTCGCCTTCACCGCGGCTTGGTAGGCGACGTCGAGCGCCGCGACGGTCGCGCGGTCGTCAGCGGCTCGAGCGGTGGTCGCGAACACGGCGAGCGTCGCGATAGCGAGGGCGATCTTCAAGGCTGTGTGCTCCTGAGCTTCGACGCTCGGCGATAGCCTGGGCCCGGCCCGCCGGCTGGCGGGAAACGGCCGTCATAGGCGGTCATTCTTCGAAATATTGGTGTAACGAAGCCCTTGGAAAATGACGGCGCGTTCAACTTCGGGACCGCCGAAGCCAAGCATTTCCTTTGGGGGAGATTCCATGAGCACCGCCCGTTTCGGCGTCCTGGCCCTGCTGGCCTCCACGGCCCTGCTGTCGAGCTGCGCCACCGACCAGGGCGCGCCCAGCGCCATGGCCGCCGGCTCGGCGATCAACGCGTCGGCCACGGCGCCAGCCAGTGTCGACAACTTCATGCTTGTGGACGCCAACCTGGAAGCCCACGAGCTTTACCGTCTCGGCGACGCGCCGGCGGTGGTCATCATAACCCAGGCCAACGGCGACGCCGCGATCCGCGCCGCGGCCCCGGCGCTGAAGACCCTGGCCTCGACCTACGGGGCCAAGGGCGTCGAGATCATGCTGCTGAACTCCAGCCTGAAGGACAGCCGCGAGGCGATCCTCGCCGAGGCGGCCAAGGCGGGCATCGAGCTGCCGATCCTCATGGACTCCAACCAACTCATCGGCGAGGGCCTGGGCGTCACGCGCTCGGCTGAGGCGTTCGTGATCAACCCGAAGACCTGGACCGTGGCCTATCGCGGCCCGGTGGCCGGCGTCGGCGCGGCGCTGGACGCCCTGGCCGCCGGCCAGCCGGTTCCGGCGTCGACCGCCTCGCTGACCGGCGCCGCCATCGCGTTCCCCGAGCGCGGCAAGGGGGCGAAGCTCACCTACGTGAAGGATGTGGCTCCGATCCTCGAGGCCAAGTGCGTGGCCTGCCACCAGGAAGGCGGCATCGGCCCGTTCGCCATGAGCAACTACGAGATGGTCAAGGGCTTCTCGCCCATGATCCGCGAGGTGATCCGGACCGACCGGATGCCGCCCTACAACGCCGACCCACACGTCGGTCGGTTCTCGGACGACAAGAACCTGTCGCCGGCCGAGATCAAAACGCTGGTCCATTGGATCGAGGGGGGCGCGCCGCGCGGCGAGGGGACCGATCCGCTGGGCGCGGTGAAGCACGTGGCGGCCGAGTGGCCTCTCGGCAAGCCCGACATGATCATCGACATCCCGGCCTTCAAGGTCCCGGCGTCGGGCATCGTCGACTACCAGCGCCCCGCCATCGCGAACACCCAGACGGAGGGCCGCTGGATCCGGGCGACGACCGTGAAGCCGGGCGACCGTCAGTCGGTCCACCATGTGCTGACGGGCTGGATGGCCGAGATGCCCGCCAACGGCCAGTCCTCGGAGACTCGCTGGAAAGGTTCGGTGGGCGGCTACGCGGTGGGCGCGGAGTCCAACATCTATGCGTCGAACGTCGGCAGCTACCTGCCGGCGGGCGGCGCCATCGGCTTCCAGATGCACTACACGCCGTACGGCAAGGAAGCGGTCGATAATTCGAAGATCGGCGTCTACTTCTACGACAAGCCGCCCGAGCTGATGATGCGCAGCGTGGTGGTGATCGATCCCACCATCACCATCGCCCCGAACACCGCGCGGGCGAAGGAAGTGGCCTACGTGGAGTTCCCCAACGACGCGTTGCTGTACTCGGCGTTCCCGCACGCCCACTACCGCGCCTATTCCAACGACCTGTGGCTGCAGACGCCCGACGGCAAGAAGACGCTGCTGCTCAGCCTGCCGCGCTACGACTTCAACTGGCAGCGGGCGTACACGTTCGACAAGCCGATCAAGATCCCGGCCGGCTCGCGGATCATCGCCAACTACGTCTACGACAACTCCAAGCGCAATCCGTCCAACCCCGACCCCACGATCAAGGTCACCTGGGGCGAGCAAAGCCACGAGGAGATGCTGTTCACCCAGCTCTCGTTCCGCTGGCTGGACGAGACGGCCGCCAAACAGGTCGACAGCGACGCCCGCTTCGCGCCCACGCGCCTGATGGGGATGATGGACGACAACCTAGACGGCAAGCTGCAGAAGGCCGAGGCGAAGGGCCAGATGGGCCAGATGATCGCCAACTACTTCGACCGCATCGACACCAACAAGGACGGGGCGCTCGACAAGGCGGAACTGGCCGCCGCCCAGGCCATGCTGCCGGGCCGCCGCGGCCGCTCGGCCGAGGCCAACAACGCCCCGGTCGCACCGACCAGCGGTCGCTAGGGCGTTAGCTGAGGGTGAGGGTCAGCATGGCCCTCACCGTCCTGGGCGCGATCGGCCACAGGAGGCCCGACGGCGAGGCCCAGTAGCCCCCGGCGCCGGTGAGGTTGGACGCGAGCACCCGGAACTGGGCCGGCTTGCCGCCCAGCTCGAACCTTCGCCGCGCGCCCAGGCTGAGCGTGGCGACCGCCGGCGTCTTGTACGTGTTGGCCGTGTCGGCCCAGCGCTCGCCGGAGTAGCTGAGCTGCGCGTCCATGGACCAGCCGGCGGCGACCTGCCGCTCGATGCTCGCGTTGGCGACCACGTGCGAGATGCCGGCCGCGCGCGGGCCCACCAGGCCGGCGTCGACCAGCGGGCCGGTGATCTTCGGCGTGAAGGCCACGGTGCCCAGGACGATGCTGGTCTTGGCGTCCAACTGGCCGGCCAGCGAGCCCTCGACCCCCCGGTGCCGCACCTGCCCGACGTGACCGAACGTGCCATCGACGCGGAAGCCGGTCGTAGGTTTCGAGACATCGAACAGGGCGCCGATAAGCACGAGGCCGGACGTCAGGTTGTGGCGCAGTCCCAACTCGAACTGCTCGGACTCCACCGGCGACAGCACCTCGTCGCGGTTGACCGCCGAGGTGGGGGCGACCCCGCTCTCCTCCAGGCCGGTGACCCAGCTGCCAAAGATGGCCGTGCGCGCCGTGAGGCTGACCACGGCCGAGGCGTTGTAGAGCGTGGCTTCGCTGACGCCTTGGCTGCGTACGCCGGCCTTGCTCAGCACCTCCTTGTCATAGCGCGTCCGATGGGCCGCGAGACGCACCTGCAGCCGCTCGGCCCAGGCCAGGCCATAGCCGACCGACCCGGTAACTTGCTCCACGGTGTCCAGGCCGCGGGTCCCGCTCCACGGCCGTTCGACGCCGTTCGGCTCGTCGTCGCGGAGGTCGAAGGCGCCGAGCGGGATGGCGACCGTCGAGGCGAGATCCACCCGGCTGCGGCGGGCGCGCACCGAGGCCGAGAGGAGATGGCTGACGTCGCCTGTGTCGAAGCGCCGGCCCAGGCGCGCCTCGGCTGAATCGGAAATGTTTCGCTTTCCGGGGCTGCGATAGGTGGTCGCGAAGGCGTCGCCGCCAGCGCGGGTCTCGATGATCGTGAAATCTCCGCCGTCGCTGTCGAACTGCGAACGGAACGCGGCGAGGTCCACCGTCCAGGGACCGAAGCGGCCATCGTAGAGGACCCCCAGATTGGCGTTCATGGCTTCGACCCGCGCCCAGTCCGGCGAATACTGGTGCAGCTTGCGAGCGTCGGGTGGGGCGGCGCCGTCCGTCGGCAGGAAGGCGTAGTCGCCGTCGTAGCGGCGACGGTAGAGCGAGGCGAACACCCGCACCCGCTGGTCCGTGGCGACGTTCCACGACCCCACCGCGCCCACGTCGATGGCCTTGCCCTCGCTGCCGGCCGACCAGCGCACCTGGGGGCGCCATACGAAGCCGCCGGCCAGGCCGAAGCGGTCGTCCTCGGTCCTCCATGAGCCGTCGCCCTGGACCACCCGCGTCCCGAAATCGCGAAGCCCGGCGCCCAGGCGCACCTCGTTCGTGGGCCCCGGCGAGCGCAGCCGGTAGTTCACTGCGCCCGAGGGTGCGGGGTAGGCGAGGCGGGCCGCGTTGACGCCGACCCGGATGCCCACGCCAGCCAGGACCGGATCGTTCAGCGGCGACACGCGGCTGAAGTAGGCCTCCTCGATCCGATAGGCGCCGGAATCGTTCATGTCGAAGCCGCGGACCTGGCCCTCGTCATAAAGTCCGGACTGCTCGGTTCCCACCCGCTCGCCGAAGGCGTCGGCGGCGGTGCGGACGGCGCTGTCCTGGGCTGCGGCGGGGGACGCGGCGGCAAGGGTCAGCAAGAGACCCGCGATACGTGACATCGTTGTAATCCCGGCGAACGTGGCTGTTCAGACCCGGTGGTTTGTCCGATGCTCGGCCGGGGACGGCGTGGCTGCGGGCGTGATTTCTGCGTGATGGTTTCACGATGAACGAACATGTCGCGCTATGGCCGAAGCTCACGCTGGCCCGCGAGCTGCCGTTCGCGCTGGCCGGTACGCTGGTGCGTCCATCGGCCCTCGAGGTCGAATTCGCGGGCCGGGTCACCACCCTCGAGCCGAGGGTGATGAAGGTGCTGGTGGCGATGCAACGCGCCAAGGGCCACCCGGTCAGCCGGGATGAACTGATCGACCTCTGCTGGGACGGCCGCATCGTCACCGACGGCGCGCTGAACCGCTGCGTGGCCCAGCTTCGCAAGGCGTTGGACGAAAATCCGCGGATCAAGCTCGATACGATCCCGACGGTCGGCTACCGCCTGCAGGCCGGCGCGGACGTCCAGCCGCTGCCTACGGCGGCGAACGCGGACACGCCGCCCGGCGAAGCGCCGCAGGCCGTCGCGAGGGCCTCAACGCCGCGGCGCTGGCTGCTTGCTGGCGGCGCCGCGGCCGTCGTCGTGGCGATCGCCGCCGCGGCGATGCTGCTGCTCTCGCCGCGCCCCGTGACCTGGACGGCCGACGCCTACCATCAACTCACGGCCGAAGCGGGCATGGAGACGCACCCCGCGCTCTCGCCCGACGGCCAGCAGATCGTCTACGCCCAGCGGCCCGACTCGACCGTCTACCGTGACCTCTACATCCGCGGCATCGACCAGGGCACGCCGGTGCGCATCACCAGCGACCCGAACGACGACCACAGCGCCGCCTGGTCGCCCAGAGGCGACAGCATCGCGTTCATCCGCACGACCCCCGGCGGCCACTGCGCCATCCTGGTCGTGCCGATGCCGGTGGGCCCGGAGCGCACCGTCGCCCGCTGCCAGGAGGCGGTCTACAGCCGCGTGAGCTGGGTGAACGGAGAGACGCTGGTGTTCGGGGACCGGGCCACGCCGGATGTCCCCTGGCGCCTTCGATCGGTCGATCTCACCAGCGGGATGGTCAAGGACCTCACCGCGCCGTCGCCCGAGACGCTCGGCGACAGCGACCCGATGGTTTCGCCGAACGGCAAGCTGGTGGTGTTCCGCCGAACGTTGCTGCACGGCGCCGACGACCTGTTCCTGATGGACCTGAAGACCGGTCGCGAGCGGGCGTTGACGACCGATGGCTGGAAGGCGGCCGGGTACGTGTGGTCGCATGACAGTCGCCACATCTTCTATTCCTCGAACCGCGGCGGCGAGTTCGGCCTCTGGACCATCGACACGGCGCGGCGCGACCCACCGAAGCGCATCAGCCTTGGCGCTGGCCAGTTCACCTTCAGCCGGATGTCCAGCGACCGGCACGACCGCCTGGCGGTCGAGGCGCCGCAGACCCGGATCAACATCGTCGCCATGGGGCCCGACGGCGTCATCACGCGCGTGACGAACCATTCCAGTTCCGACTGGGAACCCGAAGGCGCCGCCGACGGGACTGTGGCCTACGTCTCGAACCGGTCGGGCGCTTCCGAGCTGTGGATCACCCGACCGGACGGGCAGTCGGTGAAGTTGACCGACATCATGGGCAGCTACACGCACTCGCCGGCCTGGTCGCCCGACGGCCAGACCATCGCCTTCGTGGCGGTGAAGGGCCGCAAGGCCGAAATCTACACCGTGGGCCGCGACGGCTCGCGGCTGCGCGCGGTCACTTCCGACGGTCTCGATAAGCTGGACCCGGTGTTCACGGCGGCGGGCGATCGCCTGCGCTATGTGCAGCGCACCGCCGCCGGCTACCGATTGATGGAGATCGCCCTGACCGGGGCCGCGCCTCCGCAGGAAGTGGCCGGCGGCCGCGGCCTGACCGGCCTGCGCCGCGCGCCCGACGGGCGTTGGTTCGGCCAGACGCTGATGGATTCGCGGGTCGTGGTGGTCGGCGGCGCCGCGGGGCCGGACGTGACGGTCGGGCCCTACGACACCTGGACGGTGGGACGCGACGGGATCTACGTGTTCGTCGTCCGTGGGGCGGCCAATCCGCCGGCGGTCTGGCTGCATCCTTGGACCGGCCCTGCGCGCAAGTTGCGCGAAGTGGGCGGTGGCGGTGACATCGGCATCGCGGCCGACGGCCGCGCGCTGTTCTCGCAGTACGACAACGAGCAGGTCGACCTGGGGCTGTTCGAACTGACCAGCCGCTAGGCGGCTACTGCGCCGCCTGCTCCTGGGCGTATCCGAGCTGTTCGTTCAGGCGGTCGAGGACCGTGATCGCGGCTTCGGGAATGACCGTGCCCGGCGCGAAGATCGCGGCGACGCCCATGTCCTCCAGGGCCTTGAAGTCCTCAGGGGGAATGACGCCGCCCACGAACACCAGGATGTCGGGTCGGCCTAGCTTGGCCAACTCGGCCTTGAGCTCGGGAACAAGGGTCAGGTGGCCGGCGGCCAGCGAGCTTGCGCCCACCGCATGCACACCGGTCTCCACGGCCTCCGCGGCGGCCTCCGCCGGCGTCTGGAACAGGTCGCCGATCTCGACCTCGAAGCCCAGGTCGGCGAAGCCCGAGGCGATCACCTTCTGGCCGCGGTCGTGGCCATCCTGGCCCATCTTGGCGACCATGATGCGCGGCTTGCGGCCGTCGGCTTGCAGGAAAGCCTCGGTCATCGCGCGCGCGCGATCCGAGGCGGGCGTGCTGCCGGCCTCGCGCAGGTAGACGCCTTTCACGGCGTCGGCGTGGGCCTTGTGCCGGCCGAACACCTTTTCGAGCGCGTAGCTGATTTCACCGACCGTGGCCTTCGCGCGGGCGGCGTTCACCGCCAGCTCCAGGAGATTGGCCTTGCCCGCCGCTCCGGCGGTGAGGGCGTCGAGCGCGGCGGCCACGGCCTCGGGGTCGCGCTCACGCTTCAGCCGGTTCAGCTTCTCGAGCTGGGCGTTGCGCACGGCGGTGTTGTCGACCTTGAGCACCGGGATGTCGTCCGGCACGTCCGGGCGATAGCGGTTCACGCCGACCACGCTCTGCTTGGCCGAGTCGATGCGGGCCTGGATGCGGGCCGAGGCTTCCTCGATCCGGCGCTTGGGCAGCCCTTCCTCGATGGCCTTGGCCATGCCGCCCAACGCCTCCACCTCGGCGATGTGGCCCAGCGCGCGCTTGGCGAGGTCGGCGGTCAGGCGCTCGACGTAGAAGCTGCCGCCCCAGGGGTCGACGACGCGGGGCTGGCCGCTCTCCATCTGCAGGAAGAGCTGGGTGTTGCGCGCGATGCGGGCCGAGAAGTCTGTGGGCAGCGCCAGGGCCTCGTCCAGCGAGTTGGTGTGCAGGCTCTGGGTCTGGCCGCCGGTGGCGCCCATGGCCTCGATGGCCGTGCGGGGGACGTTGTTGAACACGTCCTGGGCGGCGAGCGACCAGCCGCTGGTCTGGGTGTGAGCGCGCAAAGCCAGCGAGCGTGCGTCCTTGGGATCGAACTCCTGCTTCATCAGCTTGGCCCAGAGCAGGCGGCTGGCGCGCTGCTTCGCGACCTCCATGAACATGTTCATGCCGGCGCACCAGAAGAACGACAGGCGCGGCGCGAACTGGTCGACCGTCATGCCGGCGGCGACGCCCGCGCGGACGTACTCGATGCCGTCGGCCAGGGTGTAGGCGAGCTCCAGGTCCAGCGTCGCCCCGGCTTCCTGCATGTGGTAGCCGCTGATCGAGATCGAGTTGAACCGCGGCATCTCCTTGCTCGTGTACGCAAAGATGTCCGCGATGATCCGCATCGAGGGGCCGGGCGGGTAGATGTAGGTGTTCCGGGTCAGGAACTCCTTCAGGATGTCGTTCTGGATCGTGCCGGCCAGCTTCTCGTGCGGCACGCCCTGTTCTTCCGCCGCCACGATGTAGAGCGCCAGGATCGGCAGCACCGCGCCGTTCATGGTCATCGACACGGTCATCTTGTCGAGCGGGATGCCGTCGAACAGCGTCCGCATGTCCAGGATACTGTCGATCGCCACGCCGGCCATCCCGACGTCGCCGGTCACGCGCGGATGGTCCGAATCGTAGCCGCGGTGGGTCGCCAGGTCGAAGGCGATGGACAGGCCCATCTGACCGGCGGCGAGGTTACGGCGGTAGAAGGCGTTGGAATCCTCGGCCGTGGAGAAGCCCGCGTACTGGCGGATCGTCCACGGGTTGGTGGCGTACATGGTCGGGTAGGGGCCGCGCACGAACGGGGCCAGGCCGGGGAAGCCGCCCAGCGCGGTCAGGCCCTCGATATCGGCGGCGTCGTAGGCCGGGCGAACGTCGATGCCCTCGGGCGTGGTCCAGGGCGCGCCGGTCGGCTTAGCGAAGGCGCCAACGTCGCCGTCGAAGGGTAGGGAGGCGAAATCGGGGAAGCTCACGCTGTCACCTCGTGCTTTTCGGACAGCCGCATGGGCTTGAGCGCAGGGCATCTGCCGTCAGGGCCGGGCAGGCGGGCGGTCTCGGCGTCGAGGCTGGCAGGCGCGGCCTTGTCGACGTCCACCGGCGTCTGGTCGGTGGGTGGGAAGGCGGTGACGCCCAGGATCTTCGGCTCGCCTCGCGCCGCCACGGCCGCGTTCACGTCCTGGGCGACCAGGCCCTTCTCCAGCGCGGCGATGATCCCGCCGGCCGCCTCTATGGTCTGCAGACGGTCCCAGGCTGCCCGGGCGATCTGGTCGGTGAGGCTTTCGATATAGCCGGATCCCGCAGCCGGATCGGCAACGCGGCCGATAGCGGCCTCCTCCAGCAGGACCAATTGGGTGTTGCGGCTCTGGCGGCGGCCGAAGGCGGTGGGCAGGCCAAGGGCGTCGGTGAAGTTTCCGAGCACGACAGCGTCCGCGCCGCCGGCCGCGGCGCCGAAGCCGGCGGCGGTCAGGCGGATCATGTTGGTCCAGGGATCCTGGGCGGTGAGCATCCGGCGCGAGGAGCGGGCCTCGATCCGGGCCTGGGCGGGCGCGCCCGAGGCCGTGGCGATGCGGGCGAAGACGGCGCGCGCGGCGCGCAGCTTGGCCAGGGTCAGGAAATAGTCGCCGTCGGCGGCCAGCCCCAGGGTGATGCGCGCGAAGGCTTCGTCGACCGGCAGACCGGCGCGGACCAGGGCCTTGGCGTAGGCGATGGCGGACGCGGCGGCCACCGCCACCTCCAGCGCCTCGCCGCCGCCCGCCTCGTGGGCGACCCGGCCCGAGGCCAGGAACAGCTGCGCCTGCGGATAGGTCTGCGCGTGGCGCGCCGCCACGGTGGCGGCGCTGACGATGTGGCTTTCGATCGGCCCGGGGCTGGCGCCGGCTTCAGCGAAGGCGCCGAGTGGGTCGAGGTTGAGGTTCAGCTTCGCCCCCGGGGAGGCCTTGGCGACGGCATGCAGCGCGTCCGCGGCCTTGGGACCCAAGAAGCCGGCGTCCAGGCCCACGGGGGCGAGCTCGACGATGATGTCCTTCAGCGCGCGGCCGAGCGCGTCGGCCGAGGCGTGGCCCTTCACGATGACCGAGGCCGCGCCGCCTTCCAGGTCGGCCAGCAACTCGGCGTTGACGCGCGCGGGGTCCGCCTGGGCGGAGAGCACGCGGATGTCCCACGGACGCTCTTCGTCGAACGGCCGGGCCGGGAAGGCGGCGGCCGCTTCGCTGGCGGCGTACAGCGGCGCGATGGGCAGGCCTTCGACGGTGGTCTTCGTCAGGCTTTCGAAGGGCTTGTCGCCCAGGGTCTTGGCGACCAGGGCGCGCCAGGCGTCCTCGCCGGTGGGCGGAATTCCAGGGTCGAGAACGCTCGTGTCGGCCATGGGGCGAATTGCCCCTCCGCACGCGCGGGCGTCAAGTTCACGCAGGGGTAGCGGGCTCGGGCGTGCGCGGCGCCAGGCCTGGGTCCCGCACGATCCGCCAGACGCGCTTGTTGGCGATGTATTCGCGGTTGGGGATCTCCTCGCTGTCCACATCGAGCAAGGTGGCGGACATGTCGGCGGCCATGGCGCGACTGTTGATGTAGTAGCTGTGCCCCACCACGCGGTCGGCGCTCATGGCCACGTTGCGGCAGTCGACCAGGGTCACCTTCTTCGGGATCAGGTCGATCAGACGCGGGCCGTCCGAGCCGAGGCGGTCGGGATTGGACTTGGTCTTGTCCGAGATGATCAGGGCGCGGTCGTTGCGGTTGAAATAGACGGTCACCCGGCGGCCCATGCGCGGCAGCAGGCGCAGCTTCTGATCGGTCTCGAAGGTGTCGTCGTCCTCGTCCGGCGCGGCCAGCAGGATCTGGTCGAACAGGCGGGTCAGCTTGTTGGGATCCTTGGCCAGGATCGCCTGCAAGCCGTTGCGCAACACATAGGCCCCCATGCTGTGCGCCAGCAGGTGCAGGCAGCGCTGGCAGTGCTCCTCCTCGCCCAGCTTGGCCACGAATTCCTGCAGCATGAGGTAGGCGCGCGCGAGCGCCGGTCCCGAGGCGCGGCCGTCCTCACGGTCGCTGTAGTAGGACATCCATGGGACCTTCTCGCCGTCCGAAGGCCAGCTGAAGACGACCAGGTTGAGCGTGCGGCCGTCCAGCTTCACCTCGTCGGCGATGCGGGCGGCGGCGTGCAGGGCGTCGAGGAACGCCACGTTGAACCCGTGGATGAAGACCAGGGTGTCCGACTTCTCGCCCGCCATGGCCTTGTGCAGGTCGCTGAGTAGGTTTTGCGAGCCCGGCTTGCTGTCCTCGGGCCCCTTCTTGTCCTCGTAGACCGTCACGCCTTCGAGCGACGGACCCGACTCGCCCACCTTGTAGTCGGCGTACCCGAAGCGGAGGGCAGCGACGCCATCGGGGTTGAAGTGCTTACCGAAGACAACGAGCTTGTTGTCGGGCTGATAGTTCCGGTTGGTGGCAAAGAACACACGGATGTCGGCCATGGCTTCCCCCCATTTCAGGACGCGGCCGGCAGTCTGACCAACTCAAAGGCGATCGCGCAACGTTGTTCTACCGCTGCGGGCGCAGGCCGCCTCGCGAACTGGCGTGACCCGACGTTATCGTGTCAGCCTCGACTCCGAGCTCGGTGTTGCCCGCCGTCGCTTACTGACGTACAACGTAAATCTAACAACCGTTCGAGGACTCGCTCCATGGCCCTGCCGCCCGTCCTGCGTGATCGCCTCCGCCTGCCGCTGATCGGCAGCCCGCTGTTCATTATCTCCGGCCCGGAGCTGGTGATCGCCCAATGCAAGGCCGGGATCGTCGGCTCGTTCCCGGCGCTGAACGCACGGCCGGCCTCGATGCTGGACGAATGGCTGCACCAGATCACCGAGGAACTGGCCATCTGGGATCGCGACCACCCGGATACGCCTTCCGCGCCCTTCGCGGTGAACCACATCGTGCACAAGTCCAGCGACCGGCTGGAACACGACGTCGAGGCGACCACCAAGTGGAAGGTGCCGGTGATCATCACCTCGCTGGGCGCGCGGGAGGACGTGAACGCCGCGGTCCATTCCTATGGCGGCGTCGTGATGCACGACGTGATCAACGACAAGTTCGCCCACAAGGCCATCGAGAAGGGGGCCGACGGCCTGATCCCGGTGGCGGCCGGCGCTGGCGGGCATGCCGGGCACCTGTCGCCGTTCGCGCTGGTCCAGGCGCTGCGCGAATGGTTCGACGGGCCGATCGCGCTGTCCGGGTCCATCGCGCACGGCCGTTCGATCCTGGGCGCCCAGGCTATGGGCGCCGACCTGGCCTATGCGGGCTCGGCCTTCATCGCCACCAAGGAGGCGCGGGCGGATCCCGCTTACCAGGAGATGATCGTGGCCTCGACCGGCGAGGACATCACCTACACGAACCTGTTCACCGGGGTGCACGGCAACTATCTCACGCCGTCCATAGTCGCGGCGGGCCTGGACCCGAACGACCTGCCCAAGTCCGACCCTTCGGCGATGAACTTCGGCTCGGGCGGCAACCAGAAGGCCAAGGCCTGGCGCGACATCTGGGGCTGCGGCCAGGGGATCGGCGCGGTGAAGCACGTGCCGACCGCCGCGGAACTGGTCGGGCGCCTGTCCGAGGAGTACGAGGCGGCCAAGGCCGAGCTGGCGACGAAGACCTCGTTTACCGCGGGCCGCGTCCTGATGGCGGCGGAGTAGCGTTTAGGAAATCTGCGGGCTCACCCAGCTTAATCCCATTTAGTCGATAGGAATAAGAGGTCTAAGTTCCCCCAACACGAGCTGGGGGACCTGAGATGACTTCGCCTGCGCTGCGCCCAACCGCTTCCGCCGCCCTCCTGGGGCTTCTCGTCTGCGGCGTGGCGTCTGCAGCCCTTGCCCAGCCTGCGGCCGCGACGGCGCCGGGCGTTGACGCCGCCGCCGAGGCCGTGGACGCCGAGGCGGGCGCGACCGTCGGCGAGGTGACCGTCACCGCCCGTCGTCGCCAGGAGACTGTGCAATCCGTGCCGTTGGCCATCTCGGTGATCGGGGCGGACAAGGTGGACGCCACCGGCGCCTTCAATGTCGGCCGCCTGCAGCAGCTGACGCCGACGCTGCAGTACTATTCCTCGAACCCGCGCAACACGGCGGTGAACATCCGCGGTCTCGGCGTGCCGTTCGGCCTGACCAGCGACGGGTTCGAACAGGGCGTCGGCTTCTATATCGACGACGTCTACAACGCGCGCGTCGCCACCGCGACGTTCGACTTCCTGGACGTGTCGCGCATCGAGGTGCTGCGGGGTCCGCAGGGCACGCTCTACGGCAAGAACACCACCGCCGGCGCGGTCAACATCACCACCAACCAGCCCACGTTCGACTTCGAGGCCAAGGCCGAGGTGACGGCGGGCAACCTCGCGTTCAAGCAGGCCAAGGCCGCCATCTCCGGCCCGCTGACCGACACCATCGCTGCCCGGCTGGCGATCTCGACGACCACCCGGCGCGGCACGATCTACAACGTCACGAGCCGCCAGCACGTGAACGCGCAGGACAATCTCGGCGTCCGCGGCCAGATCCTCTACAAGCCCAGCGACAACCTCGCGATCACCTTCGCCGGCGACTACAGCGAGCAGGACGCCGAGTGCTGCGCTCAGATCTTCGTCCGCACCGGCGCGACGCAGCGGCCGCTGAACCGGCAGTACGCGGCGCTGGCCGCGGCCCAGGGTTATGTCGTCGCGAGCACCAACCCCTTCGACCGTGTGACGGATGTCGATGCGAACCTGAACGCGGGCAACAAGATCGGCGGCGCCTCTGCCCGGGTGGTCTGGAACGTCGGACCGGGCACGCTGACCTCGGTCACTGCGTGGCGCTTCTGGGACTGGAAACCGGAAAACGACCGCGACTTCCTGGGTCTGTCGATCGTGTCGAAGTCGCAGAATCCGTCCCAACAGGACCAGTACTCGCAGGAGCTGCGCTACAACTACGCCGCTGAGCGCTACGACTTCGTGGTGGGCGCCTTCGCCTTCAAGCAGCGGATCGACACCCAGGGCACGGAACAGCAGGGGCCGGCGTCCAGCCGCTGGAACATTGCGCTGAGCAACGCCCTGTCGAACGATCCGACCGTCCTCGACGGCCTGGTGGCCCGCAACACCCAGTACCTGAAGAACACCAGCTTTGCGCTGTTCGGTCAGGCAAGCTGGAAGGTCACCGACGCCTTCACGATCCAGCCCGGCCTGCGGCTGAATTACGACAAGAAGGAAGGCTTCTATCAGCGCCTGGTCTTCGATGGGCAGGGGGTTCCGGTCCTGCTCGGCCAGACGGGCGCCAGGCGGGTCGCCCAGCTCGCCGTGTTCACGCCGCAGCTCAGCGCCCCAGAGTTCAGCGACTGGAATTTCAGCTACGACCTGACGGCCAGCTATCGGTTCACGCCCGACGTGTTCGGGTATGCGACCTACGCGAAAAGTTTCAAGACGGGTGGCATCAACCAGAACGGCCTGCCGACGGACGCCGCCGGCAATCCGATCGCCGCGGCGGGGCGCATCAAGCCCGAGGACGTCGACCACTTCGAAACCGGCCTGAAGACCCAGTTCTGGGATCGGCGGGCGACGCTGAACGTCTCGGCCTTCCGCACCGACATCAGGGACTACCAGGCGACGGTCACGAACGGTCAGTTGGGCGTGCTGCGCGGCTACCTCGCCAACGCCGGCAAGGTTCGCAGCCAGGGTTTCGAATTCGATCTCGCCGTACGGCCGAGCGAGCGCTTCACCGCCTACGCCAACGGCGCCTACACCGACGCGACCTATCGAAAGTTCGTCGATGCGCCGTGCCCGCCGGAGTTGTCCGGCGGGACGGCGGTGGCGGCGGGCCAGACGCCCAGTGCGCCCGGCACGCCCGGCGGTCTGAGTCCCGCCAACTGCGACATCTCCGGCCAGCGCCTGCCGGGGGTCTCCAGGTGGAGCTTCTCGTTCGGCGCCGAGGCGAACCTGCCGACGACCTTCCTGGGCAAGGAGGGCGAGGCCTACCTGGGCTACGACGGCAGCTATCGTTCCAACTTCTCGTCGAACCCGTCTCCCTCGGCCTACACCTGGGTGGACGGCTATTCGCTGTCGAACGTCCGGGCCGGGTTCCGGACGCTGGACGGCCTGAACCTCTACGCCTGGGTGCGCAACGCCTTCGATGAGAAGTACTTCGAGCAACTCGCGGTCGGCCCCAGCAACACCGGCCTGATCGCCGGCCAGCCGGGTGATCCGAGGAGGTGGGGCGTGACCCTGAAGGCGGCCTTCTGAGGCCTGCCGGCCTGCGCAATGCGCCGGAGCCGTCGCAGAAATTCTGTCACGGCTTCGATCGAAAACCTACTTAACTGATGGGAATAATGGAATCTATGTTGCGCTCCGGCTCTACCGACGCCGGACGAGGAGGCGCCGCCCGCTTCAGTACGCGTCCTAAGGCCCGCGACACCCAGGAACCTTCATCCATGACGCACCACCACACCCTAGATCGCCGCCGCCTGCTCGCCGCGAGCGCCGCCCTGGCCGGCGCGGCCGCCGTGCCCGGCTTCGCCGCGGCGCAACGCAAGCCCTTGACGCTGCTGAACGTGAGCTATGACCCGACGCGGGAGCTCTACAAGGACGTCAACGCCGCCTTCGTGGAATGGTGGAAGGCGAATGGGGGCCGGGGCGCGCCCACGATCCAGCAGAGCCACGGGGGCTCGGGCAAACAGGCCCGCGCGGTGATCGACGGCCTGGAAGCCGACGTGGTGACCCTGGCCCTAGCCTATGACATCGACGAGATCGCCGCGCGCGCCAAGCTGCTGCCCGCCAACTGGCAGGGCCGGCTGCCAAACAACTCCGCGCCCTACGTCTCGACCATCGTGTTCCTGGTGCGCAAGGGCAACCCGAAGGGGATCCGCGACTGGGGCGACCTGATCAAGCCGGGCGTGCAGGTGATCACGCCCAACCCGAAGACGTCGGGAGGCGCGCGCTGGAACTATCTGGCGGCCTATGCCTGGGCGCTGAAGCAGCCGGGCGGCTCGCCCGCCAAGGCCGAAGCGTACCTCTCGGCGCTGTTCAAGAACGTGCCCGTGCTGGACACCGGCGCGCGCGGCTCGACCACGACGTTCGCGGAACGCGGCCTGGGTGACGTGCTGCTGGCCTGGGAGAACGAGGCTTACCTATCGATCGAGGAGTTCGGGCCCAAGTTCGACATCGTCTATCCGAGCCTCTCGATCCTGGCCGAGCCGACGGTGGCGCTGGTGGACAAGAACGTCGACCGGCATGGAACGCGCGCCGCGGCCCAGCAATACCTGCGGTTCCTCTATAGCCCGAAGGCGCAGGACCTGATCGGCAAGCACCACTTCCGGCCCCGCAATCCGCAGGCCCTCGCGAAGTACCGCGGGAAGTTCAAGACGATCCCGCTCGTGACCATCGACGGCCAGTTCGGCGGATGGAAGAAGGCCCAGGCGACACACTTCGCCGACGGCGGCGTCTTCGACAGAATCTACCGGCGCTAGGTCCCGATGACGGCGGCCACCTTGGCGCCCCTGGCGGGACGCGTCCGAACGCGCTGGAAGCAGCCCAGCATCCTGCCGGGCTTCCCGCTCGCCATGGGCTGGACCCTGACCTACCTGGGCCTGGTCGTGGTCCTGCCGCTGACAGCGCTCGTGCTGCGGCCTTGGGAATCCGGGCTGGCCGGCGTGTGGAACACGCTGACCGAGGACCGGGTGCTGGCGGCCCTGCGCCTCAGCTTCGGGACGTCGTTCCTGGCGGCGCTCACCAACATCCCGCTGGGCCTGATGACGGCCTGGACGCTGACCCGCTACGAATTCCCTGGCCGCCGGATCATCGACGCCCTGGTGGACCTGCCGTTCGCCCTGCCCACCGCGGTGGCCGGCATCGCGCTCACCGCGATCTACGGACCCAATGGGGTGCTCGGCGAGCCATTCGCCCGGCTGGGGATCAAGACCGCCTACAGCCCGATTGGCATCTATATCGCCCTGCTGTTCATCGGCCTGCCGTTCGTGGTGCGCACGGTGCAGCCCGTGCTGCAGGATCTCGACCGCGAGGTCGAGGAAGCGGCCCAGACCCTCGGCGCCACGACTCTCCAGCGCTTCTGGATGGTGGTGCTTCCCGCGGTCGGGCCAGCGCTGATCTCCGGCTTCAGCCTGGCCTTCGCCCGGGCGGTCGGCGAGTACGGCAGCGTGATCTTCATCGCCGGCAACATGCCGCTGAAGTCCGAAATCGCGCCGCTGCTGATCGTCATCAAGCTGGAGCAATACGACTACGCCGGCGCGGCGACGGTCGGCCTGGCGATGCTGGTGATCTCGTTCGGCGCCCTGCTGGCGGTGAACGGCGCCCAACTCTTCCTGGCCCGGCGGGGGCGGGCATGATCCGCGCCATTCGCCTTCCGGGCTTCGCGCCCCTGATGCTGGCGGCCACCCTGGCTGTGCTGGGCGTACTGATCGTCCTGCCGCTGGGCGTGGTCTTTCAGCAGGCGTTCGCCAAGGGCTTCGCGGCCTATCTGGAACCGCTGGCGCAGCCCGACGCGCTGCACGCCATTCGGCTGACCCTGACCGTGGCCGCGATCTCCGTGCCGCTGAACGCCGTTTTCGGGGTGGCGGCGGCCTGGGCGATCGCCAGGTTCGAATTCAAGGGCAAGAGCCTGCTGGTCACCTTCATCGACCTGCCATTCTCGATGTCGCCGGTGGTCTCGGGGCTGGTCTGGGTGTTGCTGTTCGGCGCCCAGGGCTGGTTCGGATCCTGGCTGCAGGACCACGACATCAAGATCATCTTCGCCACGTCGGGCCTGGTCCTGGCGACGGTGCTGGTCACGCTGCCGTTCGTCGCCCGCGAGCTGATCCCGCTGATGCAGGACCAGGGCGCCGACGAGGAGGCGGCGGCCCTGACTTTGGGCGCCGGCGGCTGGACCACGTTCTGGCGGGTGACGCTTCCCAACATCAAGTGGGCGCTCCTGTACGGCGTCCTTCTGTGCAACGCCCGCGCCATGGGTGAGTTCGGCGCGGTCTCCGTCGTCTCCGGCAGCGTCCGTGGCCTGACCACCACTTTGCCGCTCCACGTCGAGGTGCTCTACAATGACTACGAATTCGTCGGCGCTTTCGCGGCGGCCTCAATCCTGGCCGGCCTCGGGCTCGTCACCCTGGTCATCAAGACCGTCCTCGAATGGCGTCATTCCGGTGAACTTTCAGCGAGCCGACGACACTAGCTCTGCGACCGCGCTCGAGATCAAAGGGGTTTCGAAGGCCTTCGGCCGCTTCCCGGCGCTGAAGAGCGTTTCGCTGCAGGCCAAGGACAAGGAATTCCTGGCGCTGCTCGGCCCGTCGGGGTCGGGCAAGACCACGCTGCTGCGCGTGCTGGCAGGTCTCGAGACGCCCGACGCCGGCGAGGTGCGCTTCGGCGGCGAGGACTTCCTGTCGCTGCCGGTGCGCCGCCGCAAGGTCGGGATGGTATTCCAGCACTACGCGCTGTTCCGGCACATGACCGTGGCCCAGAACATCGCGTTCGGCCTGACCGTCCGGAAGCGCACGGACAAGCCCAGCAAGTCCGAGATCGCCGACCGGGTGAACCAACTGCTGCAACTCGTGCAGCTCGAAGGCCTGGACAAGCGCTTCCCCTCGCAATTGTCCGGCGGCCAGCGGCAGCGCGTGGCGCTGGCCCGGGCGCTGGCGATCGAGCCCAAGATGCTGCTGCTCGACGAGCCGTTCGGCGCGCTGGACGCCCAGGTGCGCCGCGAGCTGCGTCGCTGGCTGCGCGAGCTGCACGACCGGGCGGGCGTGACCACCGTGTTCGTCACCCACGACCAGGAAGAGGCGCTCGACCTCGCCGACCGCGTGGCGATCCTGAAGGACGGCGAATTGATCCAGCTGGGTTCCCCCAACGAGGTCTATGAGCACCCTGCCAACCCGTTCGTTTTCGATTTCCTGGGACAGGCCTGCCGCCTGCCGGGCGTCGTCGACGAAGGGCGGCTGCGGATCGCCGACTGGGAATCGGACGCCCCGGCCGGGGCGCCGCAGGGCGTGGTCGAGGTGTTCTTCCGCCCGGACGAGGTGGCCTTCGCGCCGGCCGATGGCGTCGGCCTCGCCGCCGAGGTGCGGGGTGTGGCCCAACGCGGCCCCGACGTGCGCATCGACTGTCAGGTCGAGGGCGCGCCGATGGAGCTGATCGGGCACGGTCCGACCCTGCCGCCGGGCGTGAGCCCAGGCCTGGCGGTGAGGATCAAGCCGCTTCGTCCACAGGTTTACGCGGCGGGTTGAATCCGAACGGTCCCCTCGCGCGTTCAACCCGCATGACCGAGCCCAGCCTCCAGCGCCGCTTCTGCGTCCACGCGGTCGCCGAGGCGGCGTCGCGCGCCCATGTGGTCGAGGGCGTCAGCTTCGAGGACGCCGCCCTGCACTTCGTCGGCGACCACCATCCGGCCGCCGACGCGGACGACGACGTCAGCCTCTATGTCGAGGACCTGGAGACCGGCGAGCGCCAATGCTTCCGGATCGACGTGGAGACCGGCGAGACCGCGCCCTGCGAATAGCTATTCGCCGTGGGCCGCCAGCCAGCGGTCCATCTCCGGCACGCGGTCCTTGATCACGCCCAGGCGGTAGCGCACGGCGGCCTCGGCCTTCTCCACCTCGCCGCGGGTCGACGCCGGCACGGTCGCCTTCAGCTTCGCCAACTTGTCCAGCATCGCCGGATCCCGCGACCCGTCGGCCAAGCCCGCGAAGTAGGTGATGCGGCTGGTGGGCTCTAGGAATTCCTCCAGCTTCGCGCGGTTGGCGAGGGCGAAGTCGTAGGCCTTGTCCGGGAACATGCCGCTGACCGCGGCGACGATGCCGGGCACTTCGGTCGGCGTGGGTTCGCCGCTGAGCGCCAGGGCCAGGGTCTTGTCGGCGAGCGCCGGGTTCTCGCTGGAGCCGAGATAGCCGTAGAGCCGGGCGCGGTCGGTCGCGTCCTTCGAGGCCTTCGCCTGGGCATGAATGGCCTCCCAGGTCGCCTCGTCGGCGTTGACGGCCGCGATCGACAGGACGGTGCGGCGCGCGGCGCCGTTCAGGGAGGCGGGATCCTTCAGCCACGCGCCGAAGCGGCGGCGGGCTTCGGCGATCGTGGCGGCGTCGCCCAGCTCCCCCAGTTGGCTCAGGACGTTGCGGCGGGTGACGGCGGCGTTGTCGCTCTCGCCCGCCTTCGCATCCCAGCCCAGGCGCTCCGCCACCGGGGAGAGGCGGGCGCGGGCGAAAGCGCGGTAGGCCAATTGGCTGCTCCGGCCGCCGTAGAGCCAGTCCAGCGCGCCGAGCTGGCTCGACAGGGCGTCGAGGATCACGGGGTCGGCGTCGGCCGGTGTGTTGCGGGCCAGGGCCAGGAAGTCGCTCATCGGCGAGACGCCGGCCTCGCCCAGGGCGCGGCTGTCGTACAGCAGGCCCAGCTGATCGGCGGCGGAGAGCTTGTCGAAGCCGGGCGTCAGCTTCGCCCAAAGCTCCGGCGAATAGGCGCTGCGGAAGTAGCCGGTCTGTCCGGCGTTGATCACCACCGGCGCTTTGGCGGGGACGGTCTTGGGCGCATCGGCGCTGACCAGTTCCTGCCACTGGCCGTTCGCGCCCTTCACGTCGACCGGCGTGCGCCACGTCTGCGGCGTGCGCTGGCTGGCGTCGACGCCGAAGCGCTCCTGGGTGAGGGCCACGCCGGCGGTGGTCTCCTTGGCGCGGATCAGCGGCACGCCCGGCTGCAGCAGGAAATCGTGCGCCACGTCGACGACCTTCTTCGACGGCGCGGCCTTGCCGAGCGCGTTCCAGAGGTCGTCGCTGACGGCGTTCCGGTAGGCGTGGTCCTTGATGTAGCTGCGCACTCCGGCCTTGAAGGCGTCCTCGCCCACATAGGTCTCCAGCATGCGGATCACCGCCTGGCCCTTCTGGTAGGTGATGGCGTCGAAGGCGTTGGCGGCGGCGAAGACGTCGGGAATGTCGGCGATCACCGGGTGGGTGCCGGCGCGGCTGTCCAACCGCATGGCGCTCTGCTGGCCCGACTGGGTGGAGAGCCAGACCTTCCATTCCGGATGGAAATGGTCGGTGGCCTTGTTCTCCATCCACGAGGCGAAGCCTTCGTTCAGCCAGAGATCGTCCCACCAGGCCATGGTGACCAGGTTGCCGAACCACTGGTGGGCCATCTCGTGGGCGACGACGATGAAGACGTTCTGCTTATCGGCTTCGGTCGACAGCTTCGGATCGATGAGCAGCGCGTAGTCGAAGTAGAAGATCGCGCCCCAGTTCTCCATGGCGGCGAAGAACTGGCTGTTGCCGGGGCCGGCGACGAGGTCGAGCTTCGGCAGCGGGTAGGGCGTGCCGAACCAGTCCTCGTAGTAGGGCAGCAGCTTCACGGCGGCATCGAGGGCGAACTCGCCGCGCGCGGTGTCGCCCTTGCGGACGACGACGCCGATGTCGGTCTTGCCGACCTGCTTGTGGACCCGCTCGAAGTCGCCCAGGGCCATGAACAGCAGGTATGAACTCATCTTCGGGCTGTCGGCGAAGCGCACGCGCTTGACGCCGCCGCTGGCCGCCTCGTCGGTCGCCGGCATGTTGGAGACGGCCATCTGGCCGGCCGGCGCCTCGACGGTCAGCGAGAAGACCGATTTCACGCCGGGCTCGTCCCACATGGGCGCGAAGCGGCGGGCGTCCGAGTTCTCGAACTGGGTGAAGAGGGCGCGGTGCTTGGTCCCGTCGTTGTCCTCGTAGTCGAGGGCGAACAGGCCCGAGGCCTGCTGGTAGATTTTGCCGCTGTAGTCGATGAAGAGCGTGTGCTTGCCCGGCGTCAGCGGCCTGGGGAAGACGAAGGCGGCGGTCTGCTGGGCCTCGTCCAGCACCACCTTCGGCGCGACGTCCTGCCCCGACAGGCTGACCTTGCCGAAGGTCAGGTCGGCGGCGTTCAGCACGATGCGGCTGGTGGCCTTCACCACTGTCAGTTCGATCTTCGCCTGGCCCGTGAAGGTCAGCTTCTCGGCGTCGGGGCGGACGGTGATGTCGTAGCGGTCGGGCCGGACGTCCGTGGAGAGTACGATCCGCTTGGACGCCGCGGGCTTCGCCGGGGCCGCGGCGGCGAGGGAAGGGGCGGCTGTCGCCAGGATGACGGCGGCGACGGCGGCAAGAAATTTCATTGGGGAGGACTCAGGCGGCAAGAAAGAAGCGCGCAGCATAGTTAGCGAGCGAGGCTATTCCTAGGCGGGCTTCCGACCGTTCATCTCGTCGCCAGCGTCCGCTGGCAGCCGCGCGAACCAGAACATGGAGATCATCGTCACCAGGCCCACGATGATGAAGGCCGGCGAGACCACCTCGACCGTCAACCGCGACGCCCCACGCCACACCATCAGGCCGTGCAGCAGGCTGGCCGACAGGCCGATGCCGATGGACTGGACCAACTGCTGCACCATGGAGGAGGTCGTGGCCGCGCGGCTCATCTCCTCGGAGTCGATTTCGGCATAGGCCATGCCGTTCAGCGACGTGAACTGCAGCGAGCGGAAGAAGCCGCCGACGCCCAGCACCAGCATGATCGCCCAATGCGGCCAATCGGGACGGAAGAAGGCGTAGGCGATGAAGCTCGCGCCCACGATCACGGCGTTGACCAGCAGCACCGTGCGGAAGCCGAAACGCCGCAGGATCGGCGGAGCCGTCGTCTTCATCACCAGGGCGCCCACGGCGGAGATGAAGGTCATGGTTCCCGCGGCGAAGGCGCTCATTCCGAAGGCGACCTGAAGCAGCATGGCCAGCAGGAAGGGGTTTGCGCCCATGGCGATGCGCATGAAGCCCCCGCCGATCACCGAGGCGCTGAAGGTCTTCTTGCGGAAGATCGAGAACTGGACGACCGCGTGCGGCGTATGGCCGGCGTGCCAGCCGTAGGCCGTCAGGCTGGCCAGCCCGACCGCGAACAGGCCGACGACCGCCCAGGGGCTCAAGGCGTCGCGGCCGACGTTCTCGAAGCCGAAGATCAGCGCGGCCAGCCCCAGGCCGGTGAGCACGATGCCCAGCACGTCGACCGGCGGCGGGTCCTGCTCACGGACCTCGGGCACGTAGCGGTTGACCAGGAAGAGGCCCAGCGCGGCGATCGGCAGGTTCATGAAGAAGATCCACCGCCAGTCCGCGAAGGTGACGATGGCGCCGCCGAGCACCGGGCCCAGCACCGGACCCAGCAGGGCGGGCATGGTCACCACCGAGAGCGCGCCGACCAGCTCGCTCTTCGGCGTGGTCCGCAGCAAAACGAGGCGGCCGACGGGCATTAAGGTCGCGCCCGCGGCCCCCTGGATGAACCGGAACAGGATCAACTGCCAGAGTTCGGCCGTGAAGCCGCAGGCCGCCGAGCCGGCGGCGTAGAGCACGATCGAGATCATGAAGATCCGGCGCGCGCCGAACCGGTCGGCCAGCCAGCCGGAGAGGGGCAGGAAAATCGCCGCGGACAGCAGATAGACCGTGATGGCGATGTTGAGGCGGAGGGGCTCGACGCCGAACGTGTGGGCCATTGCCGGCAGGGCGTTGGTGATGACCGTGGCGTTCAGCGTCTGCATCAGCAGCGCCGAGCCGATGATGGCCGGGATCAGCCAGCCGCGGGTGACGGCGCCGGCGTCCTTCGGCGCCGCGACCTCGGGGATCGCGCCCTCGACGGATTCGTCGGTAGGACTCATGGGTCGACCAGCCGAAGCAGGGGGTGGGCCGCGGCCTCAATCAGCGCGCGTTCTCCAGGCGACAGGCGGGCGAGGCGGGCGGCCAGCCAGTCGTTACGTTCGCGCCGGATCAGCTCCAGCTTGCGCATGCCGGCCTCGGTGATGGCCAGGCCTGAACGGCGGCCGTCGTCCGCGTCGCTGCTCCGCGCGACCAGGCCCTCGGCTTCCAGCCGCTTGATGTGGGCGCTCATCGTCGGCCGCGTGATCCTCTCGGCGTCGGCCAGGGCGCTGACGCCGATGCCGGGGTGCTTTGTGATGTGGCCGAGCAGCAGGGCGTCCTGCGCCGACAGCCCGACTTTCTGCGCCTCAAGCCGCAGTCGCCGCGAGACGCGGAGCAGGGCGGGGCGGAGTGTCTCCGCAAGCGCGATGATGTCGGGTGGTGTGTCTGGCATAATAGTTAGGTTGGCGAACTATCTATTCGTGGAATCGGCGCGGCGCAAGGAGCGGGTTGACGCGCGCTGCCGCATTCTATTTAACGAGTACGTTATTTAACGAGAGCGCTAATGACGCCGCAGCTCGACCCTCTCAGCGCGACCTTCGCCGCGCTCGCCGATCCCACCCGCCGGGCTATCCTTGCCCGGCTGAGCGAAGGCGAGGCGACGGTGGGCGAGCTGGCGCAACCGTTCGACATCAGCCTGCCGGCGGTCTCGCGCCATCTGAAGGTGCTTCAAGCCGCGGGGCTCATTTCGCAGGGGCGTGAGGCGCAACGGCGGCCTTGCCGGTTGGAGTTCCGGACGTTGCGCGCCGCCGACGATTGGATGGGCCGCTACCGGCGCTTCTGGGAGGCAGGCTTCGACGGGATGGACGCGTACCTGCGCGAGCTTCAAGAGGGAGACCCCGATGGCGCGTAGAGCCATTGCCGACGACGAACTGCTGATCGAGCGGGTCTTTGCGGCGCCGCCGGACCTAGTCTTTGAGATGTGGGCGAACACGCGTCACTTCAAAGCCTGGTTGGGGCCGGTGGGCTTCACCTGCACCCAGGCCGACCTCGACTTCCGCGAAGGCGGGGCCTGGAGCGCCACCATGGTCTCGGCCGAACATGGCGAAGCGAAGATGGCTGGCCGCTACCTGGAGATCGAACAGGGCCGGAAGATCGTGAAGACTTTCCAATGGCAGAACGGCGAGCCCGATCCGGAGACCGTCATCACGCTGACCTTCACCCCCGTGGAGGGCGGCACGCTGCAGTCCTTCCACCAGACGCCATTCGCCGATGTGCCCCGTCGCGACAGCCACATCGGAGGCTGGAGCGAGGCCTTCGACAGCGAGCAGGCCTACGTCGCGACCCAAGCCAAGGAGCCGGCCCGATGATCACCGTCTATTCGTACAAGTGGGTTCCCGAATTTGCGCAGGGACTGGTCCGCGACCTGCGCGTGCGCTGGGCGCTGGAAGAAGCCGGCCTGGAGTATCAGGAATGGCTGATCGGCCTGGGCGACGACCAGAACAGTCCGGCCTATCGCGCCTGCCAGCCCTACGGTCAGGTGCCGGTCTATGAAGACGGTGGGCTCGTGCTGTTCGAGTCGGGGGCCATCGTCCAGCACATCGGCGAGAAGAGCACCGCGCTGCTGCCGGCGGATCCGGCGGGACGGGCGCGGGCGATCTGCTGGCTGTTCTCGGCCCTCAACACCATCGAGCCGGTTGTGCAGGAGCTGGCCTCGATCGACCTGTTCCATGCCGAGGAAACGTGGGCGGCCCAACGCCGTCCGCAGGTCGAGGAATGGGCGCGCAAGCGCCTGGCCGAGCTTGCCGCGTGGCTGGGCGACAAGCCCTACCTGGAAGGCGAGTTCACGATCGGCGACCTGATGATGGCCACGGTGCTGCGCAACCTGCGCCACACCGACATGGTCACGGGGCACCACGTGCTGGGTCCCTACCTGGAGCGGTGCGAGGCGCGCCCGGCGTTCGAGCGCGCGCTGCGCGACCAGATGCTGAGCTTCCAGAGCGAGGCAGCCTGACGCCGCCTCGCCCCCCGAAGGCTTAAAGGACGCGCAGCATCTCGGCCACCAGCGGGTGGCGGACGATGTCGCGATCCTGCAGGCGGACCACGGCGATGTTGCTGACCTCCTCCAGCTTCTTCGCCACCGGCCCGAGGCCGGAGAACTCCGGCAACAGATCGGACTGGTCCGGGTCGCCGGTCACCACCATGGTCGAGTGCCATCCCAGGCGGGTCAGCAACATCTTGATCTGGGTGTAGGTGCAGTTCTGCGCCTCATCGATGACGACGAAGGCATTGTTGAGTGTGCGGCCGCGCATGAAGCCGACGGGCGCGATCTCGATGGCGCCCTCGCTCATCAGCGCGCGCATGCGCTTCATGGAGAGCCGGTCCGACAACGCGTCGTAGAGAGGACGCAGATAGGGCGCCAGCTTGTCTTCGGCGTCGCCGGGCAGGAAGCCGATGCTCTCGCCGGCTTCGACTGCCGGGCGCGACAGCACGATCCGGCCGACCCGGCCACTCTCCAGGGCTTCCACCGCCTTGGCGATGGCGAGGTAGGTCTTGCCGGTGCCGGCCGGCCCCAGGGCCAGGACGAGGTTCTTGGCGTCGATGGCGTTGATCAGGGCCTGCTGGCCCTCGGACTTGGCCTTGATCGTCTTGAGGTAGCCCTGCTCACGGTCGTCATTGTGGTGCTGCAGTGGCGACCAGCCCCTGTCGACGGGCAGCCGGCGAATTTTATCGTCCCCCTGGAATTGACCGGCGTCGAACGCGCCTTCGCGCACTTGTCGCTTCAGAGCCCGCTTGCTCATAAGGCCTCCTCAGGGGGCAAGAAAAAAGGGCGTCCCACGTGGGAGCGCCCTTCGAATGATTGGGTGATGACGATGCGGCGGCGTCGTGCGGGGCCAGGCGGCCCTGCGGGTTCTGCGGATCCGGGAACAACTGCCCGGTGGTACGACAGACTCGGCGCCATCCACCCCGTCCAGCGCGAGAACACGAAGGCGGAAACCTCCGCGGCGGCTTCCTTGAAGGCTTTCGCCCTCTCGAATCGCCCGACTACAATGATCCTAACGTGCTTTCCGAGTCGTTAAACAGCCCCGCGCGGCAAGAAATGGGATGAGGCAGTGACCGTCTACAACTTGGGCAATGTGACACCTGAGCTACCAAACGATGACGAATACTGGATCGCGCCGACGGCGGCCGTTATGGGGCGCGTGATTCTGAAGAAGAACGCCTCGGTCTGGTGGGGTGCGACACTTCGTGGCGACAACGACCCGATCATTGTCGGCGAGGGTTCGAACATTCAGGACGGCAGCGTCCTGCATACCGATACGGGCTCGCCGCTCACGATCGGCGCGAACGTCACGGTGGGCCACCTCGTGATGCTGCACGGCTGCACCATCGGCGACGGGTCGCTGGTCGGGATCGGGTCGATCGTCCTCAACGGCGCCAGGATCGGGAAGAACTGCCTGATCGGCGCAAACACCCTGATCCCCGAGGGCAAGGAGATCCCGGACAACTCGCTGGTGATGGGCGCGCCGGGCAAGGTGGTGCGCGAACTCACCCCGGAACACGCCGCCCGCATCGCCATGGGCGCGGCGCACTACGTCGAGAACTGGAAACGCTACAAGCGCGAGCTTCAGCCGGCCGGGAAGTAGGCGCCGAGCTCAGCCAGCACGGCTTCGGTCGACTCGAAGTGGATGGCGATCAAGCCGGCCGACCGCGCCGCATCCACATGGGCGACGAGATCGTCGACGAAGACCACGTCACCAGCCTGTGCGCCCAGCCGGTCCAGGAGCGCGCGGTAGATCGCGGGGTCGGGCTTGATCAGGCCGACGTCGCACGAGGCGACCACGTGGTCGAAGAGCCCGGCGAACTCGGCACGCGCCTTGAGTTGGGCCTCGGTCGACAAGGTGTTGGTCAAGGCCGAGATCGGCACGCCACGCGCCTTCAGGTCGCGTACCGCCGCGGCGAACGGCTGATTGAAGTCGCTGAGGTAGGCGTCCTCCGCCAGCGCGCGCATGACCGCGCCCTGGATTCCAAGCCGCGCACCGGCCATGGCGAACGCATCGTCGGCCGAGATGCGGCCAAGCTGAGCCTGGCGATGCTCATCCGACCTCGACAGCACGGCCTCCAACGCCTCTCGATCCAGGCCGGTCCGGTCTGTCCAGCGCGTCCAGAACGCGCTGTCGGGCCACCCGCGGTAGAAGACGCCGCCGATGTCGAGAACCAGATGGCGCATGGCTATCCTTGTTGACGGACGTCGCGGCGCCCCGTGAGGTTTGGCGCAAACGGGAGGACGACATGGCCTACGAATACATCAAGGTCGAGCGCGACGGGCCGATCACCACCTTCACGCTCAACCGGCCCGAGGTGATGAACGCCATGCACTCGCCGGCGCACTTCGAGATGCACGAGGCGCTGGACGCCTTCGCTGCCGATCCCGAGCAGTGGGTGGGCATCGTCACTGGCGCGGGGGACCGTGCGTTCTCGGCGGGCAACGACCTCAAGTATCAAGCCGGAGGCGGTGCGCTGAAGAGCCCGCCGTCGGGGTTCGCAGGGCTGACCTCGCGCTTCGACCTGACGAAGCCGCTGATCGCGGCGGTCAACGGCGTGGCTATGGGCGGCGGGTTCGAAATCGCCCTCGCGTGCGACATCATCCTGGCGTCGGAGAATGCGGTGTTCTCGCTTCCCGAGCCGCGCGTGGGCCTGGCGGCCTTGGCGGGCGGCCTGCACCGGCTGCCGCGCGCTATCGGGACCAAGCGGGCGATGGGCATGATCCTGACGGCGCGCCGGGTCTCGGCCGCCGAGGGCAAGGACCTCGGCTTCGTCCACGAGGTCACGGCGCCGCAGGATCTGATGCGCACGGCCAAGGAACTGGCCAAGGCGATCTGCGAGCTGGGGCCGATGTCGATCCGCGCCTCGAAGCAGGCGGTCTACCAGGGCCTGGACGAGCCCAGTCTCGAGGCCGCCCTGAAGGGGCAGAACAAGTACCCCGCCGTGGCGGCGCTCTATACCTCGGAGGATTTCAAGGAAGGTCCGCTGGCGTTTGCCCAGAAGCGTCCGCCGCAATGGAAGGGGCGATAAGCTCGAGCTTGACGGCGCGTACAAAAGGAGAACAAATCTCGCCCTGAAGTCGTGTGGGGTGATGATGCAACAATTCCTACCTCTGTTCTCCTTCGCCGGCCGGATGAATCGGCAGCGGTACTGGGTGACCTCTGTCCTGATCTACTTCGCCTTTCTCGCAGTCGGCATCACGGCCCCGATCGTTCCGCTGATCGGGCTGGTGATCGCGATCCCGGTCGCGATCGTCGGCCTGTGGATCGGCATAGCCGCCGGCGTGCGCCGGCTGCACGATCGAAACAAGGCGTGGTGGTGGCTGCTGCTCATGTACGTGCCTTCCATTCTGCTCTCTGCGCTGGGCGAAGTCGCATCGGCTTCCAGCCCCGAGGTAGGCTCCGCTTTCAGGTTCCTGGGCCTGCCGTTCTCGATCTGGGTGTTCGTGGAGCTTGGTTGCCTGCGGGGCACGAAGGGGCCGAACCGCTTTGGCGATGACCCGCTCGCCCCCTCGACTGCCGAGGTGTTCAGCTAGCCAGCAACGGCCGTTTGTTATCGGCCCGCAATATTGCCGCTGCGGGCCAATCCCGTCACATTCCGCCGCGAGTTACCGGGGGCGGCTTAGATGGTGGATATCGAGGCGGTCGGCGGGGCGGCGACGGGCGGGCTGTTCGCCTCCACGTTCGAAAGGCCGACCGGCGAGAAGGGCGAGCATCATCCGGTCTGCGCCGACTGTGGCACGCAGACGGTCGGCAAGTTCTGTCACGCCTGCGGCAACGCCAGCCACGTCCACCGCACCCTGCTGCACCTGGGCGAGGAGTTGCTGCACGGGGTGATGCACTTCGATAGCCGCACCTGGCGGACGCTGCCGCTGCTGATGTTCCGGCCCGGCCGGCTCACCCGTGAATGGTGTCTGGGCAAGCGCACGCGCTATGTCTCGCCGCTGGCGATCTTCCTGTTCACGATCTTCGTCATGTTCATGCTGCTGAGTTACGCGCCGGAGCCAAAGGGCGGTTCGGTGGTGGGTCAGCAAGCCGTCGCCACCGCAGATCTCGCGCGCCGCAACACCGATGTGGCCAACGCCCGGGCCGCGCTGAAGGCCGCTCCCCCCGAAGCCCGCGCCGCCGCGGAGATCGCCTTGAAGGCCGCCGAGGCGAAGCAGGCCGAGGCGAAGTCTCGGGTGGGGAATACGCCGAAGGCGGCCGAAACCGATAACTGGAGGGAAGAGCTGCGCGAAGACCTGACGTCGGAAGGCTGGCGCGCGAATACCGGCAATAAGAAGCTCGACGAGAAGATCCAGCACAAGCTCGATAACCCTGAGCTGGCGCTCTACAAGCTGCAGCAGACCTTCTACAAGTTTTCGTTTCTGCTGATTCCGATCTCAATTCCGTTCGTCGCGTTGCTGTTCGTGTGGAAGCGTGGCTTCACGCTCTACGACCACGGCGTGTTCGTTCTGTACTCGCTGACCTTCATGTCGCTCCTGATCATGGCGGTGGCGATCTGCGGCCGCATCGGCGGCGCCGTCGGCGGCATCGCCATCGCCCTGACGCCGTTCATCATCCCGATGCACATGTACTACCAGCTGCAGGGGGCGTACGGCCTCAGGACCTTCTCGGCGCTGTGGCGCACTTGGTTCCTGCTGGTGTTCTGTTCGATCGCCCTGACGTTCTTCCTGCTGGCGATCCTCTGGCTCAACATCGCCTGACCGAAGGTGACGCCTGCGTCACTCTTTGATCTGTGCGGCCTTGTTTCGGCCCGTCGGCTTTGTCACGGTGGCCCCAACTAAACATTGTTCAGGGGAGGGCGGGCCGTGGACCGCTACGACTACATCATCATCGGCGCCGGCTCGGCGGGCTGCGTGCTGGCCAATCGCCTGACCGAGGACGGGACCAAGAGCGTCCTGCTGCTGGAAGCCGGCGGCAAGGACAATTCCCTGATGATCAAGATGCCGGCCGGGGTCGGCGGTCTGATCAACAAGAAGGGCGCCCAGAACTGGGGCTTCTGGACCGAGGCCGAGCCCAACCTGAACGACCGCAAGCTGTGGTGGCCGCGCGGCAAGGGCTGGGGCGGCTCGTCCTCGATCAACGGCATGATCTACATCCGCGGCCACGCGCGCGACTACGACCAGTGGCGGCAGATGGGGCTGACCGGCTGGGGCTATGCCGACGTGCTGCCCTACTTCAAACGCTCGGAAAGCCTGGAGGGCGGCGGCGACGCCTGGCACGGCGGGGAGGGGCCGCTGAAGGTGTCGAAGGCCTCGTCCCCGCACCCGATCTACAAGGCGACCATCGAGGCGGGCGGCCAGGCCGGCTATCCCCTGACCAAGGACTTCAACGGCTTCCAGCAGGAAGGCTGGGGGCCCTACCAGCTCACCATCCACGACGGCGAGCGCTGGAGCGCGGCGCGGGGCTACCTCCACCCGGCGCTGAACCGCCCGAACCTCACCTGCCTGACCGGCGCCCGCACCACCAAGATCGTGGTGGAGAACGGCCGCGCGACTGGCGTCGAGATCCAGGAAGAAAAGGGCGGCCGGCGTGTCGTGCACGCCGACGCCGAGGTGATCCTCTCGGCCGGGGCGGTGCAGTCGCCGCATATCCTGCAACTCTCGGGCATCGGTGACCCGGAGGAACTGAGCAAGCACGGGATCCCGGTGGTGCATGCGCTGAAGGGCGTGGGGCAGAACCTGCAGGACCACCTGGACGTCTGCATGTCCTGGGAGTGCCCGCAGCCGATCACGCTCTATTCCCTGCGCAAGGGGCTGATCAAAACCCTGAGCGTCGGGCTGAGCTACATGCTGTTCAAGAAGGGCATCGGCCGGCAGCAGTTCCTGGAATCGGGCGCGTTCCTGCGCTCCCGGCCCGATCTGGACCGACCGGACCTGCAGATCCACACGGTGCTCGCGATCATGCAGGACCACGGCAAGGTGCAGGTGAACAAGGACGGCTTCACGTTCCACATCTGCCAGCTGCGGCCCGAGAGCCGCGGCCGGGTGGGCCTGAACTCCGCCAATCCGCTCGACGATCCGGCGATCTTCGCCAACTACCTCGCGACCGAAGAGGACCGCCGCGCGCTGCGTGAAGGGGTGAAGATGCTGCGCGAGGTGGCCAAGCAGCCCGCGCTCGCCCCCTATATCTGCGGCGAGCACGCGCCCGGCCCGTCGGTGCAGACCGACGCCGAGATCGACGCCTGGATCCGCCGTAGCTCCGAGACGATCTACCACCCGGTCGGCACCTGCCGCATGGGCGTCGCCGGCGACCCGATGGCGGTGGTGGACGGCGAGTGCCGGGTGCAGGGCCTGCAGGGCCTGCGGGTCGTCGATGCGTCGGTGATGCCGACGCTGGTGGGCGGCAACACGAATGCGCCGACCATCATGATCGCCGAGAAGGTCTCGGACGCGATCCGCGGCAAGGCGTTCCTGCCGGCCGACGACGCGCCGGTCTACGAGGATAGCGCGCAGGCGGCCTAGGGCGCGGCCGCCCCGCCCGGCGCCGGGAGCACCACCAGCTTGTAGGCGGCGTCGGGCTTCAGCCATTGCTCCGCCGCGCGCTTGACGTCGGCGGCGGTGACCCGCTCCGTGCCCGGGATGATCTGGCGGATCACCTCCAGGCGGCGTGGGTCGGCCTGGGCGCCCGAGAGCTCGCCCAGCCAATAGCCGTTGGTGACCCGGGCCCGCTGGATGCCTTCGATGCGCGGCTTCTTGGCCCGCTCGAGCTCGTCGGCGCCCACCTCGGTGGTTCGCAGATCGGCGGCGATCTTGAGCGTGTCGGCGAAGAAGCCGTCCAGCTTCTCGGGCGGCACCTCGACATTGGCGGCGATATAGCCCCAGCCGGTCCAGACCAGGCTGTGCTGCGAGTTCACGTCCGGCGAATAGGTCGCGCCCTGGGCTTCGCGGAGCTGATCCGTGAGGCGCAGCTTCATCACTTCGCGCAAGACCGCCGTGTCGCGGGCCCGCTGCGGGTCGGCCCAGTAGTCGGTCGTGGGCCAGGCGATGAAGCCGATGGCCTGGTCGGCCCGACCCTTATGCCGCAGCGTGACGGTCTGCGGCGTGGGCGTCGGGAAATTCGCAACGCGTTCGGACGCCGGCACAGGCTTGGGTTCGGCGCGCTTGGGCAGGGCGCCGAACGTGGGGGCGGTCGCGGCGATAGCCTGGTCGACGGTGATATCGCCGACGATGACCACCTCGACCGGCCCGCTGGCCAGGTCGGGCGCGATCGCGGCCTTGATGTCCGCGAGCTTGGCATTGGCCATTTCTTCCCGGCTGGGGAAGGTCCAGCGTCGGTCGCCCGAGTGGAGCAGGCCCGACAGATCGCGGCTCAGGACGCCGTTGTCGGTGGCTTCGTACTGGTCGTGAATTGTCCGCGCCGCGGCCTTGATGCGGGCCAGGGCCGCATCGCGCCAGCCGGCGTCGGTGAGATAGGCGGCCAGCACCTGCAGCTGGGTGGGCAGGTCACCGGTTCGGGTGCCACCCGACAGGGTGTAGGCGTCGTCGCTGATGCTGAAGCGGCCGCCGTAGACCTTGGAAGCCAGCACGCGTTCCATGTCCTCGACGTCGATCTTGGCGAGGCCGCCCTCGATCACCGTATTGGACGCCCAGAAGGGGCTCTGCCGGTCGGCGGGCAGCCCCAGCATGCCGCGGCCGGCGTTCACCCGGACCAGCACCTCGTCGTCGCGGAACGTGGTGGGCTTTACGGTGAGGCGCACGCCATTCTCAAAGCGGATGAACGTCGTGCCGAGGTCGGCGATCTCGCGCCGCTCCGCCACCTTGCCGGGCGCGCCGAACCGCTCGTAGGGCCAGGCGATCTGCTGGGCGGCGCCCGGCGGCGCCACGGCCACCTGCTGCGACGTGGTGAGCGCGGCCAGAAGCGTGGCCTCTCCGCCCTCGATGGGCGTCGGCGAGGCCATGAAGACCAGCGGCCCCTGGCCCTGGAAGACGCCCTTCAGCGCGGCGTTGACGGTCTCGGCCTTCAAGCCTCTCACGTCCGCCTCGAAATAGGCCAGGTCGTCGGTGGGCGAGGTGACCACGGTGTGGTCGGCCAGCGAGCCGGTGATTTCGCCGGCCAGGTCGGCGGGGCGACGGGTGTTCGTTCCGGCGACGGCGGCCGTCAGGGTGGCGCGGATCTCCTCGATCTCGCGGTCCAGTTCGTCCTGGCGCACGCCATATTGGACGAGGCGGCGCTGCTCCTGCTCGGCGGCGGCCAGCGCCTCGCGCCAGCGGCCGGACTCCGCGTTGACGCCGATGGTGGCGACCTCGGCGGCGTCGTCCTGCTCGCCCTTGTAGGCCCCGGCGCCGAGGAAGGGCGGGGCGGCGGCGCGCGCGATGGCGGAATAGCGCCGGTTCAGCACCGACAGGCCGAGGTTCTCGGTCAGGTCGCGGCGGCGCTTGGCCGTGGTGTCCAGCGACAGGTCGGGCGGGCTCATCCAGGCGATTTGCAGGGACTGGGTCACGCCGGGGTCGACCACCAGCTTCGCCTCGGCCTTGCGTTGGGCGACGGGGCCTTGTTCGGGCTCGGGCAGGGCGGGCGCCTTGGCCTGCCAGCCGCCGAACGAGGCCTTGATCTTGGCTTCCATGGCGTCGACGTCGAAGTCGCCCACCGCCACGAACACCGCGCGCTCGGGACGGTACCAGTGGTTGTAGTAGTCGGTGATCGCGCTGGCCGGGGCGTTGCGCAGCACCTCGACCTTGCCGATCGGCAGCCGGGTCGGCAGGCGTTGGCCCTTGAGCAGGAAGTTCAGACGCTGGATGACCACCCGATAGCCGGGCGTGTCGCGGGCGCGTTCCTCCGAAAGCACGATGCCGCGCTCGCGGTCCACGGCGGCCGGATCGATGGTCAGGTTGAAGGCCGCCTCGCGCAGCAGCTTCAGCGAGGTGTCGACGGTCTCGGGGTCCGTTCGCGGCAGATCAAGCTTGTAGATAGTCTCGGAGAAGCTGGTGGACGCATTGGTATCGGCGCCGAAGGCCAGGCCCAGGCGCTCGAGGATCTTCACCATTTCGCCCTCCTTCACGGCCTTCGAGCCGTTGAAGGCCATGTGCTCGAGGAAGTGGGCGAGGCCCGCCTGGCTGTCGGTCTCCATCATCGAGCCGGTTCCGAGCCACAGGCGCAGCGCGGCCTGGCCGGCGGGGATCGGCTGCTTGCGGATCGCATAGCGCATGCCGTTCGGCAGCGCGCCGAAGCGGATGGCCGGATCGGGCCGGAGGTCGGAGACCTCCTGCGGCCACTGCCCGGGCGCAAGCTTGGCGGGCGCGGCGGACGCCGCGGGGGCAGGGGCGGCTACGGCAGGCTGGGCGAAGGCGAGAGCGAGCGCGGCGACGAGGGCAGGGCCGGCGCCCAGGAGACGGATCATCAAGACTGCCTGAAAGGTCGACGAGAAAGGCCCGCAACATCGCCAAGGCGGATGGCGTGGTAAAGGCGACAAAGCGGCAAGCTCGCGCAACGCCGCGACACATCATACATACGCAACTGATGAACACCGCGTTTTTCGAAGCCCCCGCGCCCGGCGGGTCGCGACCGCCGCATCCGGGAGACCCGGATTTCCGGCCCGCGCCCGAGCCGATCGTCAACGCCCCGTGGCCGGTGGTGGTGCTGACGGTGGGCATCGTGGTGGCTTACCTGATCCAGAGCCGCTTCCCGCTGCCGCTGGTGAGCGAGGCTTTCGCCTTCTCGCCGGCGCTGATGCTGCAGGGTCATCCCGAGCGCCTCATCAGTTCGTTGTTCGTCCATGGCAACTGGGCCCACGCCCTGATGAACGCGGCCTTCATCCTGGCCTTCGGCGCGCCCGTCGCCCGCTGGTATGGGCCGAAGCTGGGCGGTGTGGTCGCCTTCTTCCTCTTCTACCTGACGAGCGGGGTGCTGGCCTGCCTGGGCTTCGCCGCCGTCCACTGGGGCCAGGACGCCGCTCTGGTCGGCGCCTCGGGCGCCGCCTCGGGCCTGATGGGCGGCGCGGCGCGTCTGATCGGCGGCCAGGGTCGGCCCGGGCCCATGTTCTCCAAGGCGGTGACCGGCATGGGCACGGCGTGGATCGTCGTGAACGTCATCATGGCCTTCACCGGCGGAGCGCTGATCCCCGGAGCCGGCGAAGCCGGCGTTGGCTGGGAAGCGCATCTCGCGGGTTTCGCCGCCGGCGTGCTGCTCATCGGCCCTTTCAGCTGGCTCGCGGGGCGTCGCTGAGCTGAGCCGCAGTCACGCACGCGTGACCGGCTCCTCATTGTGTCCACGTTGAAATTGCACAACGCTGTTCCGGAGAAGAACGGGAACAGGAGGCCCTATGCTGGTCTCACAGATTCTCCGGACGAAGGGAGACACGGTCTTCACCATCCGGCCGGCCGATACGGTCGGGGTCGTCGCGGAACTGCTGCACTCTCGCGGGATCGGCGCCCTGGTTGTGCTGGACGCCGAGCGAGTAGCCGGGATCGTCTCCGAGCGCGACGTCGTCCGCGCCCTGGCGTCCCACGGCGAGTCGGCGATGAAACGGCCGGTCTCGGACTTCATGACCGTCAACGTGCTGTTCGCCGATCCCGGCGAGACCGTGGATTCGCTGCTGTCGCGCATGACCGACCGGCGTATTCGCCACCTGCCGGTCTGCAAGAACGAGCGCCTGGTGGGCATCGTCTCCATCGGCGACCTGGTGAAGTGGAAGATTTCCGAGGTGGAGGCTGAGGCCGATGGCCTCAAGGCCTACATCGCGGCGAGCTGACCAACGAGACCCCCCTCCCTAGAGGAGGGCTGAAAGCCGGCGGTGCGTCGGTGAAAAGGGCGGGGAAGGGGACGGATCCTTCCCCGCCCGATTTCGGCCGCGTGTCAGGCCAGTGAAGCCAGCGGCTCCCGCGCGCCCGAGATCGCGGCGTCGGCCAGGGTGTAGGCCTCCAGGACATCGGCGGTGGCGTCGCGGGCCTTCAGCAGGGCCTCACGCAGAGTGCAGGTGTTCAGGTCCGGGCAGTCAGCGCACTTGCGGAAGCCGAGTCGCGGGCTGACGCAGGGGGCCAGGGCCAGGGGGCCGTCGATGACCCGGATGACCTCGGCGAAGGTGATGGCGTCGGCCGCCCGGGCCAGGACGTAGCCGCCGAACTTGCCGCGGCGGCTCAGCACGATCTGATTCCGCGAAAGCTCGAGCAGAATCGCCTCCAGGAACTTGCGCGGCGCGCCCGCGCGCGTAGCGAGCTCGCCGGCGCTGACCTGGGCGCCGTCGGCGCGCGCCAGCTCCACTAGCGCCCGCAATCCGTACTTGGCCTTCTGCGACAGCATACGCGTCTCCCCCGCGAAGTTGTGGCGGGCGCGTGACAGCCGCGCAAGGCGGCGCACGCCTCGCGGGAGTGCGGCATTCTCGACGGGCGTGTGAATGCGGGCGCGTCGCCGGTGCGTCCCGCAAGCCCATGCCCCTCCACGCCCGCGCACGCGTGCATCTATATCTCAGAACGGGCGATAGCAGGTGCGGCCTGTGCGACATGACGACGGTTCACGAGATTCTTTGCGACGGCCGGTTGACGAAGAGCGGGGGGGCAAATAGATAGCCGCCTCCACTCGGGACGGGGCGGCGACGAAGGATTGGACGGGGCGCAAGTCCTTGATAATTCTGGCGAAGCTGGTCTGGTCCCGAGAGGTCGGCCGCCTGGCCGCAGGCTTCCGGAGAGTTTGCTCTCCAGTGGCCCGAGCCGGGGTTTCAGCCCGAAGAACCGGAGCTTCCGGGGATCGGCTGAGGGTTCCGAAAGGCGCCGGTTGACACCCTGGGGGACGGCCACTAAGTAGCCGCCTCCCGCTCGGGGCGGGGCTCACAACGGAAACGACGGCGGCGCCGATAAAGCGCTTGATCTTCGGGCCGGAATGAGTATTTTCCCGAGCTCCAATCGAATCGCTACGGACTTTGAGGGAAGCCCCTCGGCAGCCCGCGGTGATTTTTGCGGTCAAATCCGGGGGTTCTCGGAAATGTCGCAAAGGCCCAAAAGCCCGGTTGACACTAAAGAGGCCGGTCACTAAGTAGCCGCCTCCGCCGACCACCGGCGCTAAACAGTGGGCTTCGGCGAAAGCCGGCGCGGGTCTTTGACATCGTTGAATAGGAAAGAGAAACGCAGGCGGCGGCGTCCTGGC
>NZ_JBMDKU010000018.1:0-86785 GCF_057809855.1 Phenylobacterium sp. FG114
CCCGCCCCCCCCCCCCCCCCCGGCGCTGCGCCGAGCTTCACGCTGTACGTGCCGATGTTCCAGGTAGTCACCGCGCGAACCTATCAGGCGCGAGGCCAAAAAGAATGGGGCGGCGGATTGCTCCGCCGCCCCAGCCTTCAGGTCTTCGTCCGATCGTCGACTTAGAAGTCGGCGGTCAGGCCGATGAACAGGTACCGGCCGAAAGCGTCATAGATTTGCGGCCAGGTGTTGCCGTTGCAGGGGCCGGTCGGGCAGTTCGACGAGCCGTTCAGCGGCGGATCCTTGTCGAAGATGTTGTTCACGCCAGCCCGGAAGTTCAGGTTGTCGCGCATCGTCCACGAGGCGGTCAGGTCGAAGTAATCGCGCGAAGCCAGCGTCTTATCCGTGGCGTATTGCAGGCCCGGATTGTTGAGCTGCGGATCGCTCGAGTACGCGTCCAGCTTCACCTTGTTGAAGTGACGCCATTGCAGGCTGAGCGAGAAGTCCTTGAACCAGTCGCCGTATTCAAACGGCGTGCTCCAGGTCACGCGGGCCTTGTGGCGCCATTCGGGGTTCGGCGAGGACAGACCGCCCGTGACCGAGCAGATCGTGCCGTAGTAGCCGGCGCAGTTGAAGAAGTCGTCGCCCGGCAGGTTCTGGACCGAGAGGTCGTCCAGCCAGGTGCCGACGAAGTTGAAGCTCAGGCCGCCGCCGTTGGAAATGCCGAAGTTTTCCAGGTCGGTGCGATAGCTGGCGTTGAAGTCCACACCCTTCGTGCGCAGGGCGCCGGTGTTGAGCGTGGTGTCGGTCACGTAGCCATCGTTCGACAGCCACAGCGAGCCCTGACCGTCGCGGTGCACCAGGTTACAGAAGAACGGATCCAGGGTGTTGACGCAGCGGTTGATGATCGTGTCCGCGCCGATGCCCGAGATGAAGTCCTTCACCTTGATGTAGAACCAGTCGGCCGAGACGTTGAAGCCCGGCAGGAACGACGGCTGCCACACGAAGCCGACGGTGTAGGTGTCGGCCTTTTCCGGATCCAGGTTCGGGTTACCGCCGGTCTGACCGTTGTACTGGTTGGCCGGATTCGCCTCGATCGCCAGGACCTGGGTCGGCGTCAGGCCGAAGGCCTGGGCGCAACGGGCCACCAGCGCGTCACCGGGCGCCAGCCCGGCGCAGGGGTCCTGCGTACCGTCCAGGACGACGTTCTGCGGGCTGAACAGCTCGAGCACGTGCGGCGCACGGACGGCGCGGTTGTAGCCGCCGCGCAGGCGCAGGCCGTCGATCGGCTCCCAGTCGCCGGCGATCTTGTAGGTCGAGGTGGTGCCGACCGACGAGTAGTCCGAGTAACGGTAGGCCAGTTCCAGGGTCAGGTTCTTGGCCAGGGCCATGTCCTGCAGGATCGGGATACGCGTCTCACCGAACAGCTCGTACACGTCGAAGCTGCCGTTCACCGGCGGAGCCGCGCCGCCCGAGCCGTTCAGCTGGCCCGAGGACGAGATGAAGTCGGCGGCGAAGTCGAGCTGCTCGCGGCGGTATTCCGCACCGACCGAGATGCCGACGCCGTCGTTGGCCCACGGCGACTTGATGCCGTAGTCCGTCAGGTCGCCGCCCACGTTGAAGTTGACCACGCGCTCGAACAGGTTGCCCGACTGCGTGGAGGGGGTTTCCAGGAAGTCGAGGGCCGCCTGAGTGACGCCGCCCAGCTGGAAGATGTTGTACGGCACGCAGCCGCCGCTCGGATCCGCGCACTGCGGGCCGGTCGGGGTCTGGACGACGTTCAGCGCCTGGTTGATCGCCGGGGTGCGGAAGAAGCCGGTCTGGACCTGGTTGAACGACACCCGACCATACTGCATCGAGAAGTCGTAGTTGAAGTTGTCGTTCAGGTCGCCGCGCATACCGATCACGTAACGGTACTGCTGGTGCTGCGTCCGCCCCTGACGGCCGCCGCCTTCGACGTTACGACGCGAGACCGTGCCGGTGAACGTGCCCGCCGGGTTGCTGAGGCAGGTGCCGCCGCCCGAGGCCGCGGTGGCGGCGAGCAGGCCGCGCTGCTGGTTCGACAGGAACGGGTTGGCGCAGTTGACCGAGAAGGTGCCGGCGAAGATGCCGCCCGGCGCGATCTGGTACGTGGACGTGTCGTCCATGAACATCACGTCGGCGTAGGCCGTGGCCCATTCGTTGATTTCGTAGTTGGCGAAGGCGCCCAGGACATAGCGGTCGTCGGGACGTTGGTAGTAGTTCGCCGGACCGAAGTTGTAGACGTCGGTCGTACCGTTGCGCAGGCGGAAGGTGTTGCCCGGGCCGGCCGGGTCGACGACGTAGGCGCCGACGCGGGCCGGGAAGGCCGTGCCCGAACCGCCGCAGCCGGCGTCGGCGAAGGTGTCGCCGGAGTTCAGGGTGCACGACGAGAAGTCGCGGTTGCCCTGCAGGATGGGCTCGACGTGGCGATAACCGGCGTAGGCGGTGACGTTGCCCTTGCCGTCCGGCGAGTTCACGCCGATCACCAGGGTGACCTGGCTCATCTCGCCGTCGCGCACGTTGTTCTTCGGCAGCTGGAAGAACTGCGGATTGGCCGAGACGTTCTGGGCTGCTTGGGTCACGCCGGCAACGTCGTTGCCGTTGTCGTGCTGATAGATGCCGTACTGGGTGTCGACCCGCACGCCCTCGAAATTCTTCGCCATGATGAAGTTGACGACGCCGCCCACGGCGTCGGCGCCGTACACGGCCGAGGCGCCGCCGGTCAGCACGTCGACGCGCTCGATCAGGGCCGAGGGGATGAAGTTGATGTCGGCGGCCAGGGCGCCGCCCGAGGTGTTCGGCGTGCCGGGCATCAGGCGGCGGCCGTCGATCAGGACCTGGGTCCGCGTGGCGCCGAGGCCGCGGAGGCTGACGGTGGCGGTGCCGGTCGAACCGTTGGAAAGGGCCGCGCCCTGAGCCGCGAAGGCTTGGGGCAGGCTGTTGATCATGTCTTCGACGCGGGTCACGCCCGTCGCCTTGATTTCAGCGGCGCTCACGGCCGTGACCGGGCTGACGCTTTCCAGGTTCGGAGACGGAATACGCGTACCCGTCACGACCACTTCGGAGATCTCATCCCCGGCGGTCTGGGCGGCGGCCTGGGTCGACAGACCCAGGAGCGCCGCGCCGCAAATCATAGACGACGCCAGAAGGCGTTCCCGCATGGACTTGAATTTCACGGTCTTGATCCTCCAGCGGTCCTGCCTCTTGGGCGGCCGCTCCCCACAAACAGAGATCGGTCCCGGAAACGGGCTCCGCCTCCGGTTACGCTGGAGTTACGAAGGTCTGAGTTGGTCGGTCAACGAACATTAGCTATCGGCAATGTTTCGGGCGCCCACCTGTCGCATTCTGGTCACAGATTGCGCCGCCCACGGGGAAAACGGGCAAGCTTTCGTCCAGGTTTGTGACAGCCGCGGCGGGTCGACCGGCCTGACCGCGGCAAGAATCGTGCGCCGATGTGGCGGTCGGCGGCGCCGTTGCGCAGGCATGGCCACCCCGCGTAAGGAGTCGCACCAGAGGCTTTCCGGGACCTGTGACATGAAGACGAGTGCGACGTGGACCAAGGGCGTCCTCCTGGCGGCGGTCCTGGGCGCAGGGGCGGTGTCGGCCGGCGTGGCGGTCGCGCAGCCGAAGTCTGAGCCTCGGTCGGCCATGCTGCAGAAGCTCGTCGACTGCCGGAAGATCACCGACGAGGCCGGCCGCCTCTCGTGCTACGACCAGGCCACGGCGGCGCTGGACCAGGCTGAGGCCAAGGGCGACATCGTCGTCGTCGACCGCGAGCAGGCGCGCAAGGTGCGCCGCCAGGCCTTCGGCTTCTCGATGCCCTCGCTCAGCCTGTTCGAGCGCGGCGAGACCCAGGAAGAGATCCAGAACGTCGCTGGCGTCGTCGCCGAGGCGCGCGTCAACAACGCGGGCAAGTGGGTGATCAAGCTCGAAGACGGCGCGGTCTGGGTCCAGGTCGATGCGAATGACCTGCATCGGAACCCCAAGCCGGGCATGACTGTGAAGATCCGCCAGGCCTCGCTGGGCAGCTACCTGATGAGCATCGACAACATGGGCGCCTTCCGGGCCCGGCGCGCGGAATAGTCTAGCCCGCGTAGAAGGCGTTCCGCGCGGCCATCATGGCGTTGATCCGCTCGCGTTCGCCAGGCTCGAGGAAAGGGTTCCAGATGTCGAAGATGAGGATGACGCGCAGGTCGTCGGCGTCGTTCCACGCCTCGTGCTCGATCGTGTCGTCGAACACCCAGGCCTTACCCATCTCCCACTCGCGCGTCTCGTTGCCCACGCGGAAGCGGGCCGGGCCGGGCAGGATCAGCGGCAGGTGGCACAGCAGCCGCACATTGGTCGAGCCGGTATGCGGTGGGATGCGGGTGCGGGCCTGGAGAGCCGAGAACATGGCGGTCGGCGCGAATCCCGGCTGGTGCGCCATCGGCAGGGTCGCGAGCAGCTCGGCTGTCTTGGGGCAGGCCTCGCAGACCGCCTCCTGTCGCTTGCCATCTTTCCAAAGAAACAGCGAGCTCCAGCGGAGGGAATGGTTCAGCTCCTCCCATTGGTTCACCGGCGCCTCGGGCGGAAACGCGATATAGGGCGCGAAGGCGTCCATCCGCGCCGCCAGAACCTGCGTGAGCTCGGCCTGGATCACCGATGTCGCCGCCTCGAGTTGCGGCAGCCACGGGAACAGTTCGTCCGGATAGAACGGGATCGCCGCCAGACGCGGATAGTGCAGCAGCAGCGGCTCGTGCTGGTAAACTTTGCGGACCCCGGCGTAGACGCCGATCGCCTCCTCCAGTCGCTGGCGGGCCAGCTCGCCGCCGGCGGCGTCGAGGGGACCGACCTGTTCGGCCAGATAGTTCGCCAAGGCCGAGCGTGTTTTCTCGACGACCGCGCGGGCCCGCGCGAGCGGGCTCTTCAGATTGGGCGGCAGGTTCGCTTCGGCCGGGGCCAGCTTCAGCGCGTTTTCATAGACCCGCGCTGCCAGCCGCTCGCCGGAGAGCTTCTCTACGAGCGCACCCTTCGAGAGCAGGGCCAGGAAGTTGTACGGCTCCAGCGTCAGGGCCTCGTCCAGCGCGGCCAGCGCCGCCGGCAGGGCGCCGCTCGCGCGATGGATCATCGCCTTCTGCATCTTCACGTGCGGGTCGAAGGGCGCCACCGCTTCGGCCTGCGCCAAGCACTCCAGCGCCGCCGCGCGGTCGCCGCGCCGCATCGCCGCCGCGGCGTCGGCCAGCAGTTGTTCGGACGATGTGGCTTGCCCCCCGGCGGCCATCACCTGTCCCTTGGGTCGATGGCGTCGCGCAGGCCATCGCCGATGAAGTTGAAGCACATCAAGGTCAGCACCATCACCACGGACGGAAACACCAGCAGCCACGGGGCGAGCTCCATGTCCGAGGCTCCCCCGGCGATCAGGGCGCCCAGCGACGCCATTGGCGGCTGCACGCCCAATCCCAGGAAGCTCAGGAAGCTCTCGGCCAGAATGACCGCTGGTATCGTAAGTGTCACATAGACAACGACCGGGCCAAGCAGGTTCGGGACGATATGACGCGCGATGATGCCGCCGCGGCCCAAGCCGGCCGCGCGCGCGGCCTCCACGAATTCCTTGTTCTTGAGCGTCAGGGTCTGGCCGCGGACGATCCGGCTCATGGTCAGCCACTCCACCGCTCCGATGGCCACGAAGATCAGGATGATGTTGGAACCGAACGTCACCATCAGCAGGATGACGAAGAAGATGAAGGGCAGCGAATACAGCACGTCGACGAAGCGCATCATCGCCTCGTCCAGCTTGCCGCCCACGTATCCGGCCACCGCGCCCCAGGCGACGCCGATCGCCAGTGACACGAAGGTCGCCACCATGCCGATCGCCAGCGAGACCCGCAGGCCGGTCAGCAGCCTGGCCAGCAGGTCGCGCCCCAGGGCGTCCGAACCCAACAGGTGGCCGCCCGTCAGCGGCGGCAGCCAGACGTCGTCCTTGTCGACCTGGTCGTAGGCGAACGGCGTGAGGAAAGGGCCGACCAGCGCCAGCACCACCAGCACCGCCAGCACCACCATGCCGGCCACCGCGGCCTTGTTGGCCATGAGCCGACGGCCGGCGTCGTCCCAAAGACTGCGGCCCTTCACGGCGGCCGCCTGCAGGCGTTCGGCCCCGTCGTTCGCCAGCAGGGTCATGCCAGCCTCACCCGCGGGTCCAGCGCCGCGTAGAGCAGATCGGCGACCAGGTTCAGCACCAGGATGAGCGCGGCGTAGAAGATCACCATGCCCATCACCACCGTGTAGTCCCGCTGCAGGGCGCTGATGACGAAGAACTTCCCCAGGCCGGGCAGGTTGAAGATCTTCTCCACCACCAGCGAGCCGGTGATGAGCCCGGCGCAGGCGGGGCCTAGGTAGCTGACCAGCGGCAGGATCGCGGCCCTCAGCGCGTGCTTGCGCACGATCAGCCCTTCCGGCAGGCCCTTGGCGCGGGCGGTGCGGATATAGTTCGACCGCAGCACCTCGATCATCCCGGCCCGCGTCAGCCGCGAAATGATGGCGATCTGCGGCAGGGCCAGCACGATCACCGGCAGCACCATGTTGATGAGCGCCCCGTCGTTCCAGCCCGCCGTCGGAAACCATCCCAGCTTCGACGCCAGCGCCAGCACCAGCAGCGGCGCCGTGACGAAGGTCGGAATGCACACGCCCAGGATCGCCACCGCCATCACCGCGTGGTCGGTCGCCCCGTTCTGGCGGAGCGCCGCCAGCACACCCAGGCTCACCCCCACCACCGAAGCGATGGCGATGGCCGACAGTCCCAGTGTCAGCGAGACCTCGTAGTTCTCGGCCAGTATGTCGAGCACGGTCTTGTCGCGGTACTTCAGCGAAGGGCCCAGGTCGCCGCGCGCCACCCCGGCCAGGTAGTCCACGTACTGCTGCCCCAGCGGCTTGTTCATCCCGTACTTCGCCAGGACGTTGGCCTCGATCTCGGGCAGCAGCCTGCGATCCGAGTCGAAGGGACTGCCGGGCGCCGCCCGCATCATGAAGAAGGCGGCGGTGATCACCAGGAACAGCGTCGGGATCGCGATCAGCAGGCGGCGGCCGATGTATCGCAGCATGGCCGTGGAACGCCCCCGAACACAGACGACTCTCGCGGCCTTTTCGAGGGCCGCCCGTTGCGAAAGTTCCACCCACCCCCGATGATGTCAACGAAGGCCCAACGCCGTTTTGCGAGTATCCGATGCCTGACTTCCGACGCGTCACCGACGACTTCACCACCGCTCCGCAGATCGCCATCTCGGACGTGGCCGAGGCCGCCCGGCAGGGTTTCAAGACCCTGATCAGCAACCGTCCCGACGGCGAGGAGCCCGGCCAACCCACCGCCGCCGAGGTGGAAGCCGCCGCCAAGGCCGCCGGCCTGGCCTTCTTCCACATCCCCGTGCGCGGCGGCCCCACGCCGGAACAGGTCGAGCAGATGGCGACCGCCGTCGCCCAGTCCGGCGGGCCGGTCCTGGCCTTCTGCCGGTCGGGCACCCGCTCGATCGTCACCTGGTCGCTGAGCCAGGCTGCGTCGGGCGCCCGCCCACGCGATCAACTCGTCGGACTGGGCCGCGACGCGGGTTACGACCTGTCGGGCGTGCTGGGCGGATGATCCCCTACGTCCGCGAGATCGACATCGAATATGGCCGCTGCGACCAGGTCTCTCCCCTGGTCCGGCGGGTGACGGCCAACAATCCCGGTCCGTTCACCTTCAAGGGCACCGGCGCCTACATCGTCGGCCGCGGCGAGGTGGCGGTGATCGATCCCGGTCCGGACGACCCCGCGCACCTGGAGGCGATCCTGGCGGCGGTGGAGGGTGAAAAGGTCACCCACATCCTGATCACCCACCATCACTCCGACCACTCGCCGCTGGCCGGGCCGCTCAAGGCGCGCACCGGGGCGACGATCTACGGCTGCGCGGTCGCCGGCCACGAGGCGGAGGACACCGGCGAGGTCCGGATGGAGGCGGGCCACGATCACGACTTCCGGCCCGACATCAGCCTCTGCGACGGCGGCGTGGTGCTGGGGCGCGGCTGGACGATGGACGCCATCCCTACCCCCGGCCACACCTCCAACCACATCTGCTATGGCCTGCGCGAGGAGAACGCCTGCTTCTCCGGTGACCACATCATGGGCTGGTCGACCACCGTCATCACCCCGCCCGACGGCGACATGACCGACTACCTCGCGAGCCTGGACGACATCCGCGCCCGGAAATTCGACGTGCTCTGGCCCACCCACGGCCCGCCGATCCGCGACGTGGACGCCTTCATCGCCGCCTACATCGCCCACCGCCAGGAGCGCGTGGATCAGATCCTCGACGCGCTAAAGGCCGGTCCCGCCCGCATCAACGAACTGGTCCCTCGCCTCTACGCCGATGTGGATTCGCGCCTGCATCCTGCCGCCGCGCGCTCGATGCTCGCCGCCATGATCCACCTCGTCCGGCGGGGCCAGTTGAGATCGGACGGCGCGCCGGGGCCCGAGAGCACCTACCGCCTCGCGGGCTAAACCACCGTCCGCGGCGCGCTCGTCCCGCCCACCAGCATCGCGACGCCCTCCAGCGCCGTCCGCAGCACCGCCTGCTTGCCGGGCCCGCCCAGGGAGATACGCAACCCGTTGGGATGGTCCGGCCCCGCGGCGAACGCATCGGCGGTGACGAGGGCCAGCCCCTTCTCCTGAGCCAGCCGGTGCACCCGGTCGGCGCGCCAGTCGGCCGGAAGGTCCAGCCAGACGTGGACGCCCTCGGCGGCTCCCCTCGCCTGCGGCAGCACCTCGGCGGCGAGAGCCCGGCGTGCGCGGGCTTCCTTGCGCACGCCGGCCAGGAACCGGTCGGCCACGCCTTCCCGGATCCAGGTCGAGACCACGGCGGCCATCAGCGGCTGGGGCATCAGCGCGAGGGTCCGGAGCGCCTCGGCCGTCCGCTCGGCGAGGGCCGGCGGTGGGACCAGGAAGGCGATGCGCAGGCCGGGCGACAGGCATTTGGACAGCGTCGCCAGGTGGAAGGTCCGCTCGGGCGCGAGCGTCGCGACCGCCGCCAGCGGCTGGTCGAACAGGCGCGCGTAGGGGTCGTCCTCGACGATCCACAAATCCGCCGCGCGGGCGACCTCGGCCACCGCGCGACGGCGGTCCGGGCTCATGGTCACGGCGGTCGGATTGTTCGTCGTCGGCGTCAGGTACACCGCCGACGGCCGCTCGGCCGCGCACAGCCGCGCCAGGGCTTCCGGGTCGAGGCCGTCGGCATCGGCCGGGCAGACCAGCACCTCCAGCCCGAACTGCCGCGCCGCCGTCAGCACGCCCGGATAGACCAGCGGCTCGGTCACGAGGGTGGTCCCGCCTGCCGACGCTATGGCCGCCAGGGTCCCCGCCAGCCCGGTCTGGGCGCCCGGCGTCACCAGCACCCGTTCCGGCGCTATCTCACCCAGGCTGGGAGCCAGCCACGCCGCCGCCGAAGTCCGCTGGCCCAGGCTGCCGCCTCCGGGGTGATAGGACATCAGCGTCGCGGGGTCGGTCCGCGCCAGCACCTGCGCCGTGGTTTCCTTCAACAGCGCCCCCAGCGACACACCCTGCGGCGGGGGCGGCAGGTTCATGGACAGGTCGACCAGCCCCGTCTCGTCCTCGGCGGCGCGGGCGCGCACGAAGGTGCCCCGGCCCACCGTCCCCTCGATCAGGCCGCGCTCCCGGGCGGCGGCATAGGCGCGGGTGATCGTCGTCAGGTCCACGCCCAGCAGGCCCGCCACCGTCCGCTGAGGCGGAAGCTGGTCGCCGGCCTGCAACTCGCCGTCGCGGATCGCCGCTTCCAGCGCCTCCACCACCCGGACGTACATCGCCGCCCGTCCCGGCGGCAGCCGCGACAACCAGCGGGCGGATGGATGCGTCATGGAGTCCATTGCGATTCCCGAGTCCAACACATACATTATAGATCAATTGTATGCGTTCAATATCTGCATTGTATGGAGACGATGCGATGGACCTCACCGGCTGCGAACCGTCCACCCTCAGCGCCGGCCTGCGCTGCCGCTGCCCCCGCTGCGGCGAGGGCAAGCTGTTCTCGAGCTTCCTCAAGATCGCGAAGTCCTGCGACCAATGCGGCCTGGACTACGGCTTCGCCGAGCCGGCCGACGGCCCGGCCTTCTTCGTGATGAGCGGCGTCGGGATCCTGGTCGTGGCCGTCTGGGCCTGGGCGGTGGTCGCGTTCCAGCCGCCGCTGTGGCTGCAGTTCGCCACGGTGTTCCCCGCCCTGATCGGCGGCTGTCTCGCCTGTCTGCCGCCCATGAAGGCCTGGCTCGTCGCCGAGCAGTACGTCCACAAGGCCGAGGAGGCTCGCTGGGCCAGCCTGGGCGGCCACGGCGAGGGCGGCTTCGTACTCGACCGCCGCAAGGCCAGCGGCGGTTGAAGTCCGGCAGCTAGAAATCCACCTTGCCGAAGCGAGGGACGCCCTTGTTTTCGCCGACGGGGTCCATGACCGAGAGGTCCAGGTCCAGCGGGCCGCCGCCAATCCAGTTCGCGAGCGTCGTGTGGTCGGCCAGGTCGTCCTGGGTCAGCGGATGCACCAGGGCCCGGAGGCCCGAAGCCTCGATCAGGGGCATGATCGCCGGCAGCGCTCGCCGCAGGAAATGGATCTCGAACTGCGGCAGCGGATGGGGACCCACCGGCCCCTCCCGCAGCTTGCCCACCATCAGCAGGTCGGCCAGTTCGCCGGTCTCCTTGAGCCGGGTCAGCCGGGCTTGGAGGGCATCCGAGGCGGCCCGCTGCCCGGCCTCATGATAGATGTGCGCGTGATAGGGCGCCGTCGCGTCGGTCGTCATGCGGCGGCGCTATAGCGCCTTCTCCAGCACGTCGAAATAGAGCCCCTCCGCCGTCGGTCGCCCGAAGCGGTCGTCGCCGTAGGGGAACGGTTCGGTCTCGCCCGTCACAGCGTAGCCACGCCGCTCGTACCAGGCGAGCAGTTCTGCGCGCTGGTGCACCACGGTCATCCGCATCCTGCGCCCGCCGCGGGTGCGGGCGAAGTCCTCGGCGGCGGCCAGCAGCGAGCGGCCCAGGCCGCCGTCCTGCCGGTCCGGCCGCACGGTCAGCATGGCTAGGTACCATTCGCCATCCGGTCCCTCGTCTAGCCGCACGTGGCCCATGTGCTCGTCCGCCTCGCGCCAGACCAGCAGGCGCGCGCCGGGCGCCGCCATGTCTTCGGCCAGCAGCGAGGCGTCGATCCGCTGACCCTCCACCAGAGTCTCGACCTTCCACGCCGCCTGCCCGGACGGGTCGCGAAAGGCGCGATTGGTCATCTCGATGATCGCCGGGTACTCGGCCGGATCGGCGTCGCGCAGCTCGATCATCGCGCCGCGCCTAAGCCGTTTCCTTCGCCTTGGCGGTGGGCAGCACGTAGTGCTTCATCCGCTCGCGGATCAGCTTCTTGTCGATCTTGCCGGTGGCGCCCAAGGGGATGTCGTCGACGAAGACCACGTCGTCCGGCGTCCACCACTTGGCGATCTTGCCGTCCAGGAACGCCAGGAACTCGTCCTTCGTCGCCTGCTGGCCGTCGCGCAGCTTCACCAGCAGCACCGGCCGCTCGTCCCACTTCGGGTGGGCCGCGCCGATCACCGCCGCGTTGGCCGCCTTGGGGTGGCCCATGGCGATGTTCTCGATCTCGATGGAGCTGATCCACTCGCCCCCCGACTTGATCACGTCCTTGGCCCGGTCGGTGATCTGCATGAAGCCGTGCTCGTCGACGGTGGCCACATCGCCAGTGTCGAAGAACCCTTCGGGATCCAGGACGTCGCCGCCTTCGCCCTTGAAGTACTCGCGCACCACGAACGGCCCCTTCACCTTCAGCTTGCCGAAGGTCGTTCCGTCGTGCGGCAGTCGCTGGCCGGCGTCGTCCGTCAACTTCATCTCGATGCCCAGCGGCGGGCGGCCCTGCTTCAGCTTGAAGGCGAGCTGCGCCTCCGGGTCCATCCCGGCGATCGTCGCGTTGGGCGCCGAGATGGTGCCCAGCGGCGACAGCTCGGTCATGCCCCAGGCATGGGTGACATCCACCCCGAACTCGTCGCGGAAGCCACGCACGATGGCCTCGGGCACGGCCGAGCCGCCGATCACCACCCGCTTCAGCGTGGTCAGCGGGGCCTTCGTCTCGCGCAGATGGGCCAGCAGCATCTGCCAGACGGTCGGAACGGCCGCCGAGAACGTCACGCCCTCGCTCTCGATCAGCTCGTACACCGAGGCCCCGTCCAGCTTCTGGCCCGGCATCACCATCTTCGCGCCCGACGCGGGGCAGGACAGCGCCAGGCCCCAGGCGTTTGCGTGGAACATCGGCACCACCGGCAGCACGACCTCCGTCGCCCCCAGGTTCATCACGTCCCGGGTCATGGTGATGATGGTGTGCAGGAAGTTGGAGCGGTGGGAGTACAGCACCCCCTTCGGATTGCCCGTCGTGCCGGAAGTGTAGCAGAGGCCCGCGGCGGTGTTCTCGTCGAAGCCGCCCCATTCGCAGTCGGCCGAGTTCTGCTCGATAAGGTCCTCGTAGCAGAGCGCGCCCGGCAGGTTCACGCCCTTCATGCCCTCGCGGTCGGTCATCACCACGATGTGCTTCACGCACGGCGCGTTTGGCCAGTTCTGGCCCAGCAGTTCCACGAACGTGAGGTCGGTGAAGATGATCTTATCTTCGGCGTGGTTGATGATGTAGCAGAGCTGCTCGGCGAACAGCCGCGGGTTCAGGGTGTGGCAGACGGCCCCCATGCCCATGATGCCGTACCAGGCCTCGATGTGACGGGCGGTGTTCCAGGCCAGGGTCGCGACGCGATCGCCCGGCTGGACGCCCAGGCCCTTCAGCGCGTTCGACAGCCGTTTCGCCCGGGCATGCGCCTCCGCGTAGGTCGTGCGCACGATCGGCCCCTCGACCGAACGGCTGACGATCTCGCGGTCCCCGTGCCAGGCCTTGGCGTGGTCGAGGATCTTGTCGACCGTCAACGGCCAGTTCTGCATCAGGCCCAGCATCAATTCCCCCTAAGTTATCGGCTGTTACTTACCGACCACGCTTAGAGAGACGATGTCCCGGACGCAACGGAAGCGTCAACCGGCGCCGGCCCTCCAGGCCTCCGCCGCCACGTCGGTAGGCGCCGTCGCGTCCACGACCGGCCAGCTCACTGGCTGTTGCATGCGGCGGACCTGGTCGCGCAAGACCGCCACGGTGGCGTCCGAAGCGTCCCCGGTGCGAGCGGCGACTCGCGCCTCGAGCACCTCGACGGGCGCATCCATCCAGGCTCCGCGGAACGGCGTCCCGCATTCGGCCGCAAGGGCCTCCACCCGCGCCCGCAGGCCAGGGTCCAGGAACGTCGCGTCCAGCACCACCGATTGGCCCGCCTTCAGCACGGCGCGGGCGTTGGCGATCATCTCGTCGTAGGTTCGGCCCTGCGACTGAGGCGTGTAGGCGGCCCGCGACATTGGCTCCGTCGGCGCCATGCCGGCGAGGCGCTTGCGGATCTCGTCGGTGCGCAGGATCACCGCGCCTGGCGATGCGCCGAGCCGCGGGGCGATGGCGCGCGAGAAGTGAGACTTGCCCGAGCCGGACAGCCCGCCCACCGCGGCCAGCACCGGCGGCGGCGGGGACAGGTGGGCGATGGCGGCCTCCACATAGGCGCGCGCCGCGGCCGGATCGCCCGAATGCGCCGTCACGTGAGCCCGCACGGCGGCGCGCACCGACAGCATCAGGGGCAAGCTGGCCAGTCCGTCCCATAGCTCGGCCGGGAAAGTACGCGCCGCTGCGTCCATGTACCCCGACAGCGCGCGGACCGCGGCGTCGCGCCGGCCGCGGAAATCCAGGTCCATCAGCAGGAACGCCAGGTCGTACTGCACGTCCAGGTCCGACAGCAGGTCGTTGAACTCGATGCAGTCGAAGAGGACGGGCTGGCCGTTCTCCAGCAGGATGTTGCCCAGGTGCAGGTCGCCGTGACAGCGCCGCGCGAAGCCGGCCGCCGAACGGTGCGCCAGCGCCGGCGCCTGCCGCTCCAGTTCCGCCTCGGTGAGCGCGATCATCTGCCCGACGCGGTCCGGGTCCAGGCCCGGGCAGGTCTCGCGCAGAAGCTGTGCGTTGGAGCCGACGGTGAAGCTGAGCGCGGTCAGCCCGCCCTGCGGCCGGAGCGGCGCCTCGGCATGGAAGCCCGCGATCATCCGGCCCAGCGCCTCGGCCAGGTCGCCGGTCACCGCGTCGGGCCGCGCCGCCAGCACCTGGGTCTCGTCGAACCGGCGCATCTCCAGCACGTGGTCGACCACCTCGCCCGCCCCGTCGATGGCGAAGCCGCCCCCCGGCTCGCGGGTGATGCGCCGAACCGCGCGATAGATGTCGGGCGCCGAAGCCTTGTTGAACGCCAGCTCCCGGTCCAGCGCCCACTTCCGGTGCTCGGCCGACGAGAAGTTGGCGTAACCCAGGTCGGCGTGGCGCTTGATCTTCCAGGCGGTCGTGGATTCGAGGAAGACGTGGGCGCAGGCGGTGTCGATCGACTTGTCGGTCCGCGCCTTCAGCCAGGCCATCAGTTCTACCTCGAGAGGCGCGAGGTCCCAGGCGCTCAAGGGAACAGCCGGCGCGTCGTCCAGCCGCCCTCGCCCGCCTCGAACACCAGGCGCTCATGCAGGCGGAACGGCCGGTCGCGCCAGAACTCGATCGATGTGGGCGCGATCCGGAAGCCCGACCAGTGCGGCGGCCGCGGCACCTTGCCCAGCCCGTACCGAAGGCCGACCTCGGCGATCCGCTTCTCCAGCGCCAGCCGGTCCGGCAGCGTGCGGGACTGGTCCGAGGCCCAGGCGCCCAGCTGGGCCGGCCGCGCCCGGGTGGCGAAATAGGCGTCGGCCTCGTCCGGCGTCGTGGGCGCCACCGTGCCGCGCACCCGCACCTGCCGGCGCAGCGACTTCCAGTGGAACAGCAGCGCCGCCTTCGGGTTGGCCGCCAGCTCGCGGCCCTTGGCGCTCTCCAGGTTCGTGTAGAAGACGAAGCCGGACGGATCGACATCCTTCAGCAGCACCATCCGCACGTCGGGCAGCCCGTCGGCGTCCACGGTGGCCAGCGCCATCGCGTTGGCGTCGTTCGGCTCCTTGCGCACCGCTTCCTCGAACCACTCGGTGAACAGCGCGAACGGGTCGGCCTCGCTCAGGAGGGCGGGCGGCTCGGCGGTGGACACCTGGCGGACGTAGTCGTCCTCACTGGGGGACGCCGGGATGAGGGTCTTTTCGGTCACCAGCCGCATATAGCGCGGCCCCCGCGAACTCAGAAGCCCGCCTTAACGGAGCGTTGACGGCGTTTACCGTAGTTTTCGGGCTCATGAGTCGGCCCGAGCCCGAACTGTCCCTCAAAGCCGCCCGCGAGGTGCTGGGCGTCAGCTCGGCTGCCACCCCCGCGGAGGTCCGCAAGGCCTTCCGCGCCGCCGCCAAGCGGGCCCACCCCGACCAGGGCGGCGACGAGGGCGCGTTCCGTCAGGTGATGGACGCCTACCAGCGCCTGCAGGACCCGCTCAGCGAACGCTTCGTCACCACGCCCACCCGCGCGCGCCCCACGCCCGACCCCGATCTCGAGATCACGCCGAAGCTGGCGCTGGAAGGCGGCGACATCGACCACCGGATGCCCGACGGCCAGTTGGTACGCATCAGCCTGCCGCCCGGCCTTCGTTCGGGCGACAAGGTGCGCACCGCCGGCGCCGAGCTCTGCGTCTACATCCGCGCCCACGACGGCGTGCTGGTTCGCGGCGACGACCTCTGGATGACCGTGAAGGTCGCGCCGGGCCTGCTCAAGAAGGGCGGCCGGATCACCCTCGATACCCCGATCGGCCGCCGCAGCGTCTGGATCGACAGGAAGGCGGCCGAGCGTGGCCTCGCGCGGATCGAGGGCGAAGGCCTCCCGGAACGCGGCCGCCGGCCCGCCGGCCACCTCTTCGTGCGCCTGCACGCCCAGCCCAGCCTGGCCGACAGCGCCGCCCTGGCCCTCCTCCGCCGCTTCGCCGCCGCCTGGGCGGCCTAGACCGACAACCCCGACAGGCCGAGCAAATCGTCGTCTGCGGCGCGCCGCCACGACTGGTCCAGTTCTTGCTTAACTATACGCAACGCAAGGAGGACCCCATGGCGATCGATGGGATTGGCGCGATGCTTTCGTTGGGCGCGCCGACGGCCACGAAGATCCTGAACCCGGACGACAAGCAGAATGCCCGCAACCCTGCGGACGCCGCCAAGACGCGCGCCGACGCCGCGGCGGCGCAGCAGAAGGCCGAGCTCGACGCCATCCGGGAGAAGGGCATCTACGCCTACGCCCAGGAGAAGAAGTTCGAGGCGCTCAAGGAGAAGATCGAGCAGGAGCTTCGCAAGGAGCAGGGCGTCGACGGCGAAGGCAAGATCGTCGGCGGCGACGATCCGTCCACCTGGTCCAAGGACGACACTTCCTTCGAGGCCGAGGTCGCCCGCCGCATGCAGAAGATCATGGAGGAGGCGATGACCAACGAGGCCAAGAAGGCCGCGGCCGAGGGCCGCCCGGCCCAGCCCATGATCATCGACATCGCCGTCTAGAGCTTGCGCCGCTGGCTTCCCCTCTCCTCCTCTGTAGGGGGAGGAGAAGCGAGATCGGCCCTACAGCCGGTGCCGCTGGCGCCACTCGTCGCGCGTCAGTTCCCAATAGACCGAGCGCCGGGTGGTCCCGTCGGGCCGCACGGCCTCGCGTTCGCCCATGCGGCGGAAGCCCGCCGCGTCGATCCCCTTCTGCGAGCGGACGTTGTCCAGCGCCGCCGTCAGGCACATCAACCGCACCCCCAGGGTCTCGAAGATCCAACCGAACGTGTGCGCCATGCCCGCGCCGCCCTGACCCCTTCCCTGCAGGTCGGCACGCATGGCCCCGGCAAGCTCTGCCGAGGCGTGCTCCGGCCATACGGTGATGCGCGAATATCCCGCCACCTCGCCGGCGGGATCCAGCGTCACCAGCAGCAGCGCTTCGCCCGCCAGCGCCTGGGCCTGGTTCTCGGCCACCCAGCGGGTGATGCTGTCCTCCGTGATCGGCCGCGGCAGGTCGTAGATCGGTCCCGACACCCGCTCGTCGGCCAGCAGGCGGGTCAGGCCCGGCACATGCTTCAGCTCGGCCCGCGCCCGGCCCATGCCCAGCGTCGCCACGTCGGCATGGCGCACCGCCTGCCGGATCGCCTCGGCCTCGGCCTCGGAGGCATGGATCACCGTTTTCGGCGGGGCGCTCACGACGCGGCCAATCGCTCCAGCGCCTCGCCATCCAGCCGCCGGACCGTCCGGTCGGTCATCGCGTCGGCGCCGAGGCTATCGTAGAACTCGATCGACGGTGTGTTCCAGTTGAGAACCGTCCACTCCAGCCGTCCCAGGTCGGCGTCGACACAGCGCTGGGCCAGCTTGCGCAGCAGGGCCTTGCCGGCGCCGGCGCCCCTGGCGTCCGGCCGCACGAACAGGTCCTCCAGATAGATCCCCGCCTGCCCGCGGAAGGTCGAGAAATTGTAGAACCACAGTGCGAACCCGACCGGCTGGCCATCCACCTCGGCGATCTCGCAGAAGCTGCGCGGGTTCTCGCCAAACAGGTCGCGGCGGATGTCGGCCTCGGTGGCCTCCACCTCGTGCAGCAGGCGCTCGTACTCCGCCAGCTCGCGGATGAAAGTCACGATCAGCGCCGCATCGGCGATGGTCGCCACCCGGACAGTCACGCTCATGTCGCAAACCTAGGCGCTGCTGTCGCCGAAGGCCAAGCCCCTACAGTCGCGCCCCGGTCGTCTCTTCCGAGACCGCCCACAGCCGTTCGGCCGCGTCGGGATCCAGCGCATGGGGCATGACGCCCTCGAACGGCGTCGCCTCGCTCCAGGGCAGAGCCTGCGCGCAGTTCTCGAGATAGAGGCCGCCCACGCCCTCCAGCTCCTCGCCCAACGCCGCCCAGACGCTGGTGGCCGCGCCCTGCTCGGTGGACTTGAAGCGGTCGTTCACCTTGCCGCTCTCGTCCATCCAGCCAAATGCAATCATCTCTTCCCGCGGAAGATGCCGCTGCAGGGGGGTCATGATCCCGCCGGGCATCACCGCGTTGGCGGTCACCCCGAGCTCGGCGAACCGTTCGTGGAAGCCCACGGCGAACAGGGAATTGGCCGTCTTCGACTGCCCATAGGCTTCCCACTTGTCGTAGGGCCGCTGGCGATAGTGGATGTCGTCGAAGTGGATGCCGCTGCGCCGATGGCCGATCGACGAGAGCGAGACCAGGCGGCTGGACCGCCCTTCCTCGGCCGCGTTCATCAGCGCCCGGGCCAGCAGAACCGACAGCAGGAAGTGGCCGAAGTGGTTCGTGCCGATCTGCATCTCCAGGTCCTGGGCCGTGTAGCTCAGGGGGCAGGCCATGACGCCGGCGTTGTTGATGAGGATGTCCAGCGGCTTGTCGCCCCACGCGCCGGCAAACGCCGCCACCGAGGCCAGGTCCGACAGGTCCAGCCGGCCCACCGAGACCTTGCCCGGCGCCGTCTTGTGGATGTCGGCGGCCGTGGCCTCGCCGGCCTCGACGCTGCGGACCGCGAGCATCACCTCGGCGCCGGCTTCGGCCAGGGCCCGGGCGGTCTCCACCCCGATGCCCGAGGCCCCGCCCGTCACGATGGCGCGGACGCCGTTCAGGTCGTGGCCGGCGGCGACCTCGCGCGCGGTGGACGCGTAGCCGAACTCCGAGGTGATGCGTTCGCCCATGGTCAGGCCACCTTGGTGAAGTCGGGCGCGCGCTTCTCGGCGAAGGCGGCCAGGGCTTCCTTGGTCTCGGGCGAGCGGAGCTGGGCGGCGAAGATCTTGCCCTCCTCCTCCATCTTGGCGCTGATCGCCTGCGGGCTGCGCATCAGGCCCTTGGTGGCCTTCACCGCGGTGGGCGCGCGGGCCGCGACCGCCTCGGCGGCGGCGCGGGCCTTGGCGCGCAGCTCGGCGGCCGGGACCGCTGCGTTGGCGATGCCCCACGCCGCGGCGGTCTTGCCGTCCACCGCCTCGTTCAGCACGAACATCGAGAAGGCCCGCGCGTGCCCGATCCGCTGGGGCAGCAGCATCGACGACGCCGCCTCGGGCACCAGGGCCAGGTTCACGAACGGCGTGGTCAGGAGCGCGTCCTCGGCCACATAGACCAGATCGCAGTGCAGCAGCATGGTCACGCCCACGCCCACCGCGCGGCCATGCACCGCCGCCACGATCGGCGTCTTCGCCCGCGCCAGCGCCGCCAGCAGGGGATTGCCGCCCTCGCGCGCCGCATTGGCTTTCGGATCGCCCGAGTTCACCGCGGCGAAGTCGCCGAGGTCGTTGCCGGCGGTGAAGATGTCGCCGTTGGCCTGGATCAGGACGCAGCGGATCGCCGGATCCTCGCTGGCCCGGTCGATGCCGTCGCCCAGGCCCTGGTACATGGCCCGCGTCAGCGCGTTCTTCTTGTCCGGCCGGTTGATGGTCAGGGTCAGGACGCCGCCCGCGACCTCGCTCAAAATGTGATCCGTCATTCCGCTTTCGGCCAAAAGAGGCCGCCTTCCCTCTGAGATTTTCGCGTTACGCTGAACTTAGGCCGCCGCCCGGTACCAGTCGACGCCGTTCTGATCGCGCTCGCGCACCGCCTGGCCGCGCGCGATCAGGCAGTTGAGATGGGCGAGGCTCTCGCCGGTCGCCAGTCCCAGCAGGTACTCGTCGATCTTGCGCCGGAACAGCACGTGGAAGACATCCACAACCCGCTTCGGCTCGGCCAGCAGGTCGTGCAACCGCACCAGCCCACGCTCGTGCCCGCCCACCAGATGGTCGATCCGGGCGTGCAGCCCATGGAAAGGGTCGTTGTGCGCCGGCAGCACCAGCACGTCGTCCGGCACTTTGGTCTTGATCCGCTGCAGCGAGGTGATCCAGTCGGTCAGCGGGTCGCCGTCGGGCTCGGTCGGGAACACCGACACGTTCGACGAGATCTTCGGCAGCACCTGGTCGCCCGAGATCATCAGCTTCAGGTCGGGGCAGTAGAGGCTGGCGTGCTCGGGGCTATGGCCCGAGCCCACCACCACGCGCCAGGTGTGCGCGCCGATCTTCACCTCGTCGCCGTCGTTCAGGCGATGGAAGCTGTCAGGCAGCGCGTACAGCCCACGCCCGAACCCGCCGAACTTGGCGCGGTAGTTCTCCAGCGCGTCCTCGTCCCAGCCGGCGGCCTTGAAGAAGGCCAGGGCGTCGGCCGGCGCCTCGCGGCCCGTGTCCGCCGCCAGCGAGCGGCAAGTCACGAACTCCAGCCGCGTGATCCACAGCCGCGCGTCGAACTTGCGCGTCAGGTAGCCCGCCATGCCGATGTGGTCCGGGTGCATGTGGGTCACGAACACCCGCGTCACCGGCTTACCCTCCAGCGGGCCCTTCAGCACCGCCCGCCAGGCGTTGCGGCTCTCCAGCCCGCCGATCCCGGTGTCGACGATGGCCCAGCCGCCCTCCTCCTCGATCGCCCAGACGTTGATGAAGGCCAGCGCCCCGCCCAGCGGCATCCGCATCCACTTCACGCCGGGCGCGATGTCGACGGCCTCGCCGGTCTTCGGGCCCTGCTCGAACGGATAGGTCAGCCTCGGCCGATGGCTTTCCCAGCCGCCCTGTTCGATCCCGTCCCGCAAACGCCCTACTCCCGCCAGTTCCCGCCCATTATCCGGCGGGGACGCTAGGGAGGGCAATCGCGTTGTCGGCGCACGCTGGTCTTGCGTGCGGGCGACGCGCCTGAAACCCTGGCGGTCGTCCGTTGCAGAGTCCGCGACCGCCCGTGCTTTTGCCGACCTTCGCCTTCGACGCCAGCGAGCTGCCCGAGGACGAGCAGTTCGCCGCCTTCGCCTCGCATGTCGCCAACTCGCGCTGCAGCCGGCCGGTGGCCAGCGGCCCCTTCCTCGCGAAGGTCCGGTTCTGGATGATGGACCCGCTGCTGATCTCCGATCACCGGCTGGACGCCTTCTCGTTCGAGCGCGACGAGGCGATGGTCCGCGCCACGCCGGCCGACCATTATTCCCTCGTCGTCATCCTGGACGGCGCCATGCGGTTCCCCCGGCCCGGCGGCGACCTGTTGGTCGAGGCCCCGGGGGCCAGCCTGACCGACCTTACCCGGCCCGAGACCATGCACGCGACGGCCAACCACACGATCCAGATCCAGATCGCCCGGTGGTTCCTCGACGAGGCTCTGCCGCCGGTGGACGTTCATGGGCCGCTGCCGCAGACGCCCGCCGTAAAGGTGCTGGTCGACTTCGTGGCCGCGCTCGCCAAGCAGCTTCCCGAGCTCCCCGCCACCAGCGGGCCGCCGATGGCCCGGGTGATCCGCGACCTGCTGGCCGCCGCCCTCCTCGGCATGCCGCCGCGGCCCGACCCGACTGACGGCCGCCAGCCCCTGCGCCAGAAGGTGCGCCGCTACATCGAGAGCCAGCCGATGGGCCGGCTCGACCTAGACCAGCTCTGTCAGGACCTGGGCCTGAGCCGCGCCTCCCTGGGCCGGGCGTTCAAGGGCGACGGCGGGGTGTTGGCCTACGACCGCCGGCGGCGGCTGCTGGCCCTGCATAGCCGCCTGTCCGACACCAGCGAGACGCGCGGCGTGGCCGAACTGGGCTACGCCTACGGCTTCCCGGACAAGGCCCACCTCAGCCGGGTGTTCCGCGAGGCGTTCGGCTACGCACCTTCGGAAGTTCGCCGCCAGGTCGCCGGCGTCATGCCCCATGCGGCGGAGCCCGGCAGCCTTGCCGACGTCTACAAGACCGCCCTGCGCAATCTCTCCTGAAGTCTGACGATCCCGGTCAACTCTTTGACGCAGGCGCGCAACCGCCGGGTGAGCGCCGCTGCTAGCCTCGCGCGCAGGGTTGTCAGGTCCTGGGCTAAGGGTTTTCCAATGCGTCTTGCATTCGCCGCCGCGGCCATCGCCGCCGCCTGCCTTGCGTCTCCCGCATCCGCCGCGTTGGTCGCGCGCCCGGGGGGATTCTATTACGACACCGTGCTCGACATCACCTGGATGGCCGACGCCAACTACGCCAAGACGATTGGCTTCAGCGACACGGGTCTCATCAGCCAGCAGGGCGCGGACTTCCTCGCCGACGGCTACCTTTACTTCAACGCCGCGACCGGCGTGCTCCATTCCGACTGGCGCCTCCCCACCCTCGGCCCCGACGTGGGCGACTACGACCCGTTCCTCCCTGATTCCAATGGCCGCAGTCCCAATGGCCAGGGCGCGACCGGCACGGGTTGGGGAACCCCCGACGACAGCGGCATCTATTCCGAGCTCGGCTGGATGTATTACGCCAACCTCGGCGGGTTGCCGCGATGCGAAGCCGTCGGCCCCGGCCCCTGCGAGTTCAACCCCAACTACGGCCTGCCGGACCTGGGCGAAGGACCCGACGTCGGCCCTTTCGCCAACCTGCAGTTGGACTTCTATTGGACCGACACCAAGGTGGTGGGCGACGACGTCTACTGGGCCTTCACCTTCGACGACGGCAATCAAAACCCGCGCGTGCCCCAGCAGGGGCGCGATCCGCGCGCCTACGTCTGGCTGGTGCACGACGGTGACATCGCAGCCGTGCCGGAACCCGGGACGTGGGGCCTGATGATCGCGGGCTTCGGCCTCGCAGGCGCCGCCCTGCGCCGCCGCCGCGCGGTCGCAGCCTAGGTCGTCGCCGGGGCGAACTGCTCCACCCAGCGCCGGAACACGCCCGGATCCGAAAGCCCGGCCTGCTGCGCGGCGACCTTGCCGCCCGCGAAGCAGAACAGCGCCGGTATCCCCTGGACGCGGAAGCGCTGGGCCAGGCCCTGGTTGGCGTCCACGTCGATCTTGATGAACCGCGCCCGCGGCTCCAGCTCGGCCGCGGCGCGCTCGAAGATGGGCGCCACCGCCCGGCACGGCCCGCACCACGCCGCCCAGAAGTCGACAACCAGCGGCAGGTCGCTGTTCGCCAGGTGCTTGTCGAACCGCGCGCCGTCCAGCGCCACCGGCGCGCCGGTGAACAGCGCCCTCTGGCATTTCCCGCATTTCGCGCCGTCGCCAAGCCGTTGCGGCGGCAGCCGGTTGGTGGCGTCGCAGTGCGGGCACACCACATGCAAAGCGTCGGACATGAGGCCTCCTAACTCTGACAACGCCGCGCCCGCCGTTCGGTTGAATGACGCGGCGTCCGCAGGCTAGCTGTGTTGCAACGATTGCGAGGAGACGACCATGGGCCAGATCAAAGACCACCCGGATTCCGCCCTGGCCGCGCGGCTGGACCCCATCGTCGACGCCGCCCTGGCCGAGGGTCGTGTCGCCGGCGCCGTCGTCCTCGTGGGCCGGCAGGGCGAGCGCGCCTACGCCCGCGCCGCCGGCAAGTCCGATCTCGAAACCGGCCGCGACATGACGCTGGACACCATCTTCCGCGCCTCTTCGCTGACGAAGCCCATGGTTACCGCGGCGGTGCTGTCGCTGGTCGAGGATGGGATCATCGGCCTGGACGATCCCGTCACGCGCTACCTTCCGGACTTCCAGCCCAAGTGGGACGGCCAGGTTCCGACCATCACGCTCCGCCAGCTGCTCACCCACACCGCCGGCCTGTCGTACGGCTTCATGCAGCCAGATGACGGTCCCTACCTGAAGCTGGGCGTGTCCGACGGCATGGACCAGCCCGGCCTGGGCTTCCCCGAGGAGCTGAAGCGGGTCACCGAGGCCGGCCTGTTCTTCCCGCCGGGCGCCGCGTGGCTCTATTCCGTGGGCCTGGATGTGCTGGGCGCCGCGGTCGAGGAGGCCACGGGCCGCGCCTTGGGCGAGGTCGTGCGCGAGCGCGTGACCGCCAAGCTGAACATGGCCGATACCGGGTTCCACGTCAGCGACCGCGCGCGCCTGGCCAAGGCCTACGCCGATGGACCGCCCCCGAAGCCGATGGGCGCCACCCACGTCGTACCCTTCGCCGAGCTCTCGGGAATCAGGTTCGCGCCCGACCGGATCTTCGATCCGGGCTCGTTCCCATCGGGCGGCGCCGGCATGGCCTGCAGCGCCACCGACTTCCACACCTTCCTGGAGGCCATCGTACAGGGCGGCGCGCCCCTGGTCAGCGCCGAGACCGCCCAGGCGATGATGACCAACCAGACGGGGGACCGCGCCATCGTCACCAGCGGCCCGGGCTGGGGCTTCGGCTTCGGCGGGGCGGTGATGCTGGACCCGGCCGCCTCGGGCTCGCCGCTGCCGGCCGGCGCCTGGATGTGGGGCGGCGTCTACGGTCATAGCTGGTTCGCCGACCCCGCCAGCAAGACCACCTTCGTCCTGATGACCAACACCTCCACCGAGGGGATGAGCGGGCGCCTGTCGCAGGAACTGATGGCGGCGGTGGCGGGCAACCTCTGACGCCTTGCCCGGCGGCGCGGCGCGGGGAATAGTCCCGCCCGCGTCTCGGGAGGGTTATCGATGTTCAGGTTCGCTGCGGCTCTGTTCGCCACCACCATGCTGGCGGGCGCGGCCCACGCCCAGGCGTCCGCAAAGCCGCAGCCCGGCGAAGCGGCGTTCCGCGCGCTCTACAAGGAACTGGTCGAGACCAACACCACCTTTTCGGCCGGCAGCTGCACCCTGGCCGCCGAGCGGATGGCCGCGCGCCTGAAGGCCGCCGGCTTCGCGGACAGCGACATCACCCTCTTCACGCCGCCGGACCGGCCCAAGGACGGCGGCCTCGTGGCGGTGCTCCCCGGCAAGGACCCGAAGGCGAAGGCGATCCTCCTGCTCGCTCACATCGATGTGGTCGAGGCCAAGCGCGAGGACTGGGAGCGCGACCCGTTCACGCTGGTCGAGGAGAACGGCTACTTCTACGCCCGCGGCTCTTCCGACGACAAAGCCCAGGCCGCCATCTGGACCGACCTGCTGATCCGCTTGAAGCAGGAGGGCTACAAGCCCCGCCACGCCATCAAGATCGCCCTCACCTGCGGCGAGGAGGGCGGCGGCCAGGTCAACGGGGCGGCTTGGCTGGCGCAGAACCGGCGGGACCTGATCGACGCGGCCTTCGCGCTCAACGAGGGCGCCGGCGGCGCGCTCGACACGGCCGGCGGCAAGCCCGTCGTCCACAACATCCAGGCGGGCGAGAAGACCTCGGTCAGCTTCCGACTGGAAGCCACGAACCCCGGCGGCCACTCCTCGCGGCCGGTGCCGGACAACGCCATCTATCAGCTCGCCCGGGCCGTGGACCGCATCGCCGCCTACCAGTTCCCGGTGCAGATGAACGACACGACCAAGGCCTACTTCTCGAAGATGGCGCCCATCGTCGGCGGCGAGATGGGCGCGGCCATGACCGCGATCGTGGCCAATCCGAACGACGCGGCGGCGAACGCCACGCTGAGCAAGGACGCCAACCACAACGCCATCCTGCGCACCACCTGCGTCGCCACCCAGATTTCGGGCGGCCACGCCCAGAACGCCCTGCCCCAGCGCGCCAACGCGACGATCAATTGCCGCATCTTCCCCGGAGAGTCGCCGGCCGCCGTCCGCGACGCCTTGGTCAAGGCCGTGGGCGACGCCAAGGTCGAGGTCTCGCAGCCGCCAAAGGACCGCGGCGAGAAGACCGCTCCGCCGCTGACGCCCCAGGTGGTCGGACCGATCGAGAAGATCTCCAACCAGATGTGGCCCGGCATCCCGGTCGTGCCGATCCTGCAGGCTGGCGGCACCGACGCCGGTCCCCTGATCGCCGTGGGCATCCCGACCTACGGCGTCTCGGGCATCTTCTACGACCCCGACCTCGGCCGCCTGCACGGCCTGAACGAGCGCATCGGCGTGAAGTCCCTGCTGGACGCCCGCGAGTTCAGCTACCGCCTGGTGAAGACCTACGCCGACGCCAAGTGACGACCACGGTCCGCCTCTGGATCGCCGCCAGCCACGACGCCGCCCACCGCCACGGCGGCTGGGCGTTCGTGCGCGCCGGCCTGGGTGAGCCAGTAGGCTGGGCGGGCGGCGACCGGCGCACCACCCACGCCCGCACGATTCTCACGGGCTTCCTCGCCGCCCTGAAGGACCTGCCCGCCGATGCGACGCTCGCCGTCGTCGCACCCCGCGCCGACGCCCTGGTGCTGCACACCCTGCTGAAGCCGCCATCCAAGCCGCCCGAGGAGGATCTCGACCTGCGCGGGGTCCTGTCGAAAGGGCTGGAGGGCCGCGCCTGGACACTGGCGGTCGGCGACCCCGCCGGCCCCACGCCCGCGTCGTTCGCCGCGGCCTGGGCCGAGACCGCCAGCCAGAAGGCCAAGACCGGCGGCGCCTTCCAGGTCGCCATCCCGAAGTCGAACCTCGCGAAGGCGAAGGGGCTCTAGGCCCGCTTCCTCACCCACACGGCATACGCCCCCGCCAGCAGCGCCAGCACGGGCAGCCCATACGCCAGCGTCCACCGGAACGGCTCGGTGAAGGCCGTCGTAGCCAGGATCGCCGCCATCAGGCCCGCGCCCGCCAGGCTGCCCCACGGATGCCCCCACACCCGGAACGCCAAGGTCTCCGCCGCCACCCGCCGGCGGAACGCCAGGTGGGTCACGAAGATCATCATCCAGGTGAACATCGCCCCGAACATCGACACCGAGATCATCAGGGTGAAGGCCTGGTCGGGCCACAGCGCGTTCAGCGCGCCGGCCACCGCCACGCCCAGGCTGGACAGCGCCAAGGCCGCGGCGGGCGCGCCCTGCCGGTTCAACCGCCCAAACACCGCCGGCGCCTGGCCTGCGCGCGCCAGGGAGAACATCATCCGGGTCGAGGCGTAGAGCTGGCTGTTCATCGCCGACAGCGCCGCTACCAGGACCACGAAGTTCATGATCGCCGCCGCGCCCGGAACCCCGGTCGCGGCCATCACCCGCACGAAGGGGCTGCCGCCGGCGCCCGCCGTCGTCCACGGGATGATCGCCAGCATCAACGCCAGGCTCGCCAGGTAGAACACCACCAGCCGGAACAGCGTCGCTCGGAACGCCCGCGTCACCGCCTTGCGCGGCTCCTTCGCCTCGCCCGACGCCACGGCGATCACCTCGATCGACAGGTAGCTGAAGATCGCCAGGATCACCGCCACCCACATTCCCCAGGCGCCGTTCGGGAAGAAGCCGCCGTGCTCGACGTAGTTCGCAAATCCGATGCCCGAGCCCGACTTCGCGCCGAACACCACGACCGCGCCCAGCACGATGAACGCCAGGATGGCGACCACCTTGATCAGCGAGAACAGGTACTCCAGCGTCCCGAAGACCTTCACGCTCAGGGCGTTGATGGCGACCAGCCCGCCCGAGAAGCCCACGACCCACCACCAGCCGGGAACGTCGGGCAGCCAGAACTTCATGTAGAGCGCGACGGCGGTCACCTCGGTCCCCACCGCCAGCACCACGCACGACCAGTAGGCGTAGCGGACCAGGAAGCCGGCCAGCGGCCCGACATATTCCTCGGCATAGACCCCGAACGAGCCCGGCGTCGGCTGGGCCACCGTCATCTCGGCCAGGGCGCCCATCAGCAGCAGGGCGATCAGGCCTCCAATCGCGTAGCTCAGCAGCACCGAGGGGCCCGCGATGCCGATGGCGAACGTGCTGCCTAGGAACAGCCCCGTGCCGACCGCCCCGCCGATCGCGATCATCGACAGCTGGCCGGTCGTCAGGCTGCGATGGAGGCCGGCCTCGCGCGCGGCCGGCTCTTGGCTCGGGTCCATCGGCCAGACCTCGCCCGCGCCGGACGGCGCGGTCAAGCCGGCGTCCGACTCGTCAGGGAATCTCGCTCATCCAGACGCGCAGGGCGCGCAGGAACGGAAGCGCCTCGCGGAACTCCTTCTGGGTGAAGCCCTCGCGCAGCTTCTCGGCCTTCGGCCGGATGGCGGCCATGGCGCGGCCATAAGCTTCCCACCCGCCGGGCGTCATCCGCACGCGCTTCTTGCGCCGGTCGACCTGGCACGTCTCGACCGAGACCAGCGCTGTGCGCTCCAGCCGCTGCAGCGTGTTGGTGATGGCGCCGGGCGTCATGCGCAGCGCCTGGGCTATGGCCGCGGGCGTCAGGTCCTCGCCCCGCCGGGCGATCAGGCCCAGCACCTCGTACTGCGGATAGGTCAGCCCCACTGGCAAGGCCCGCGAGATCGCCGTGCGCACGCCGTGCTCGATCAGGCTGATCTCGTCGAAAACCTGGACCTCAGGGTGTTCCTCGATCACCGCCCCCATGGGCTCCTCCTGCGAATCGCCGGTCGGGAGAGCGTGTGCTTCAATCTTGAACGAATTCTTTCGACGTCGAAGCATCCAGCCCGGCGCCGCGCCTGCGGCGTCCCCACCTCGCGGCCGGGCCATCGCGATCCGGCAGCGCCACCGCAGATGGTGTCGCGGGAAACCACGCGCAAGCGCCTCCGGTATCCGCGTTACTTGCCGCCGCCTGTCGCTTCGAGGTTGGCCGCAAGTCCCTGGCGCGCCAGTTCGTCGGCGCGCTCGTTGTGCTCATGGCCGGCGTGGCCCTTGACCCACTTCCACTTCACCTCGTGGCGGGCCCGGGCCTCGTCCAGCCGGCGCCACAGGTCGTCGTTCTTCACGGGCTTGCCATCCGCCGTCCGCCACCCCCGGCGCTTCCACGAATGGATCCACTCGTGGATGCCCTTCTGGACGTACTGACTGTCGGTATGCAGCTCGACCTGGCACGGCTTCTTGAGCGCCTCCAGGGCCTGGATCGCCGCCATCAGCTCCATGCGGTTGTTGGTGGTGGCCAGCTCGCCGCCGGACAGCTCCTTGACGCTGGTCCCATGCATCAGGATCGCGCCCCAGCCGCCCGGCCCCGGATTCCCCGAGCACGCGCCGTCGGTATAGATCACCACGCCTGGCGTCACGGCGCCGTCGCTCCGAACAGCACCAGGTCGGGCGAGCTGCGGTGGACCGCGAGCTTGCGCTCGTATTCCAGCGGGTCCTTGGGCTTGACCAGCGCGCCGGCCGGAGTGGCGCCCCAGTCGTGCAGCCGGGTCAGGAAGAACCGCATCGCCGCCCCGTGCGCCAGCACCGGCAGCGCCGCCCGCTCCGCATCGCTCAGCGGCCGCAGGCTCTCGTAGCCGGCCAGGAACTGCCGCGCCGAGGTGATGTTGAAGCTGCCGTCCGGCTCGAAGCACCAGGCGTTGAGCGCCACCGCCACGTCGTAGGCCAAGGCGTCCACGCAGGCGAAGTAGAAGTCGATCGTCCCGGCGAACTTCGGCCCCGTGAAGAACACGTTGTCGGGGAAGTAGTCGGCGTGCACCACGCCGCTCGGCAGATCCTTGGGCCAGCGTCGCGCCAACATGTCCAGGTCGCTCTGGATCACCGGCGCCAAGCCGGGCTTCAGCCCCTCGGCCGCCTCGTGCAGCTTGGCGAACATCGGCGCCCAGGCCGCCTGGCCCAGGTCGTTGGCCCGATGCATCGGAAAGCCAGCCTGCGCCAGATGCAGCCCCGCCAGCCCGGCGCCGGCTTCCCGGCAGTGCGCCGCCGTGGGCCGGCGGACCGACAGCCCGTTAAGGAACTCGACGATGGCGCACGGCTTGCCGCGGATGGTCTTGATCAACTCGCCCGTCCGGTCGGCCTTCGGCTCGGCCGACGGATAACCGTGCTTGGCCAGCCAGCGCATCAGCTCCAGGAAGAACGGCAGGTCGGCGGCGTTCACCCGCTTCTCGTAGACCGTCAGGATGAACCGCCCGCGTTCCGTCTCCAGCAGGAAGTTCGAGTTCTCCACGCCCTCGGCGATGCCCTTGAACGACAGGGCCTCGCCCAGGTCGAACTCGGCCAGCAGTCCCGCCAGCTCGTCGTCGGTGATGTCGGTGTAGACCGCCATGCGGACGCCAGTGCGGTACGTCGCGGGGCCGGTCAAGCACCTCCGCGCGCAGCCGCTTTGTGGTAGGAAGAGATCCCCCACGCGGAGGAAGCCATGATCGAGCTGAAGGTCCAGCGCATCGGCGACCAGGTGGCCGTCGTCCTGTCCGGCGACGCCATGCAGGCGCTGCACGTCAATGTGGGCGACACGCTCCAGCTCTCGCCCTCGGGCGACGGCTGTTTCGAAGCCGTGGCCCGCGAAGGCTGGGCCGCCGATCCCCACGCCCGCGGCCGCGCCTTCCTCCGCCGCTACAACCGCGGCCTGGACCAGTACGAAGGCTAGGCCACCGCCCGCGGCAGCTTGAAGGTCACCGTCTCGCGGGCCGTGTCGATCTCCTCGACGGTCACGTCGAAACTGGCCGACAGCTTGTCGATCACGCCCTGCACCAGCACTTCAGGCGCCGAGGCCCCGGCGGTGACGCCGACCGTCCGCACGCCGTCCAGCCAGGCCAGGTCCAGCGCCGAGGCGTCGTCGATCAGATAGGCGCGCGCGCCGGCCCGACGGCCCACCTCGGCCAGGCGCACCGAGTTCGAAGAGTTCGCACTGCCCAGCACCAGCAGCGCCTGCGAACGGTCGGCGATCGCCTTCACCGCCTCCTGTCGGTTGGTGGTGGCGTAGCAGATGTCTTCCTTGTGCGGCGCGGCGATCCCCGGGAAGCGCGCCCGCAGCGCCGCCACGATATCGGCCGTGTCGTCCACCGACAGCGTCGTCTGGGTCACGAAGGCGACATTGGCCGGGTCCTTCGGCTCGAACGCTTGGGCGTCTTCCACCGTCTCGATCAGCGCCACGGCGCCTTCCGGCAGCTGGCCCATGGTGCCGACGACCTCCGGGTGCCCGGCATGGCCGATCAGCACGATCTCGCGGCCGGCGTCGAAGTGGCGCCCCGCCTCCACGTGCACCTTCGAGACCAGCGGGCACGTGGCGTCGAGGTACAGCATCTGCCGCGCCTTCGCCTCGGCCGGCACCGACTTGGGCACCCCGTGGGCCGAGAACACCACCGGCCGGTCCGGCGGGCATTCGTCCAGCTCCTCGACGAAGACGGCGCCGAGCGCCTTCAGCCGGTCGACCACGTGACGGTTGTGAACGATCTCGTGGCGCACATAGACGGGCGCCCCGTACTTCCCGATCGCCCGCTCCACGATCTGGATCGCCCGGTCCACCCCGGCGCAGAAGCCGCGCGGGCTGGCCAGGAGGACGGTGAGGGGCGCACGGCTCGACATGGCGCGGAACCTAGTGCGCCCGGCCGTGCAGTTCCAGCGCGCTTGCGGCGGATCGGCTAGCGGGCGCCGCGACGCGCGTCGCAGATCTCCAGGAAGCCGGCGGCCATGAACCGGGCCATGCGCTGCTTGATCGCCGGAAAATCCTCGGACTTGCAGCGCCCGCCCGACAGCTTGTCGATCCGCCCCGTGCGGCCCAGCGTCACCATCAGCGCGCCGGTCACGAAGTGATAGCCCCAGAAGATGTCTTCCTCGGCCGTGTCGGGCAGCGCCTTCTTCAGCAGGCTGACGAGGCGCAGCACCACGGGATCGAAGTGCTGGTCCATCAGCTCCGCGCCCTCGGGCGTGTTGGCCGCCTGCGCGCCCAGCGCCCCGTAGTTCTTCCAGGCCTCGCCGCCCTGGATGTAGAGGTCGAGGTCGGTGTCGAGGAAGGCGTGGAGCGCGCCCTCGACCGTGGGTTTGCCGCCCGTCGCCGCGTCGTACTCGTCCAGCGCCCTCATTCGCAGCTCGCTGGTGACGTGAGCCCGCCGCGCGAAGACCGCGTCGAACAGCTTCTTCTTGTCCTCGAAGTAGTAGTTCACCAGCGTGTGGTGAACGCCCACGCGCTTGGCCACGTCCTTCAGGGTGACGCCATACAGGCCGTGCCGGGCGAACAGATGCTCGGCGGCGTCGAGGATCTGCTCCATCGACTCGGCGCGCTGCTCCGCCTTCTTCGACGATCGGCGGGGTTTGGACGGCTCGGACACGGCACGTTCTTTCGGTCGCGCCGCGGGGGGCGTCAAGTCGAGGCCCCTGCCCCGTACTCCGCCCTCAACCGCAGCTTGTCGATCTTGCCCGTCGCCGCCAACGGCATGGCCTCGAGCCGCACGACCGCATCGGGGACCCACCAGCTCGCCACACGACCCTTCAGGGCCTCCAGCAAAGCGGCATCGGTCAGGACCGTCCCGTCGCGCATTTCCACCAGCAGGAGGGGCCGCTCGCCCCACTTCGGATCGGGCCGGCCGATCACCGCCGCCAGCGCCACCTGCGGCAGCGCGCTCACCACCGCCTCGATCTCGGCGGGGTTGATCCATTCGCCGCCCGACTTGATCAGGTCCTTGGCGCGGCCGGTGATGCTGAGATAGCCCTCGTCGTCGATGCGGGCCAGATCGCCGGTGGCGAACCAGCCGTCGGCGTCCACCGCGGGCTTCACCTCGCCGAAATACCGCTGCACCACCGCCGCGCCGCGCACGTGCAGATGCCCCTCGCTGTTCCGCTGCTGCGGCAGCGGCCGGCCCTCCGCGTCGGCGACCATCAGGTCGACGCCCACCGCCGGCCTTCCCGACTGGGCGGCCGAGCGCGCTGGCTCGCCGGGGCCCGCCACCGTGCCCGCGGGCGACAGCTCGGTCATGCCCCAGCTCGTCTGCACGACCACGCCCAGCCGTTCCTCCAGGCGCGCCATCAGCGCCGGCGGCATCGGCGCGCCGCCGACCACGATCCGCTCGAGGCTCGGAACCTCCCCGCCGCCCGCTTCCACATGTTCCAGCAGGCCCAGCCAGACGGTCGGCACGCCCACCGCGATGGTCACCGCCTCGGCCCGGATCAGACGCGCCAGGCTGGCGCCGTCGGCGTGGCGCCCGGGCAGCACCAGCTTCGCCCCCACGGCCGGGGCGGCGAACGGCAGGCCCCAGGCGTTGGCGTGGAACATCGGCACCACCGCCAGCAGGCTGTCGCGTCCCGAGATCGCCATCGTGTCCACCTGCAGCGCCCGCAGCGTGTGCAGGTAGCTGGCGCGGTGGGTGTAGGTGACGCCCTTCGGGGCGCCCGTGGTGCCGGAGGTGAAGCAAAGGCCGCACGGCGCGGTCTCCTCGAACCCGCCCCAGGCGAAACCGTCAGGCGCCTCGGCGATCCGCGGCTCCAGCGCCGGTGCGTCGGCGCCGTCGGCGGGTCCGTCGATGACCAGCAGGCGCAGGTCCTGCGGCACGCGCTCTGCGATCTGCCGGGCCAGTCCGATCAGGTCGGCGCTGACGATCGCTAGCCGCGCTTCCGAGCGCAGCACCATGGCCGCCAGGTTATCCGCCGTCAGCCGCGGATTGAGCGTATGGCAGACCGCGCCCATTCCCATGATCGCGTACCAGGTTTCGAAGTGCGCCCGGGTGTTCCAGGCCAGCGTCGCGACCCGCTCGCCTGGCCTCACGCCCAGGCCTTGCAGGACGGACGACACCCGCTGGCTGCGGGCCTTCACCGCCGCATAGCCCATCCGGTCGATCCCGCCGCGATCGTCGGCGGTGACCACCTCCGAGGCCGGGCGCCACTTGGCCGCGTGGTCCAGGAACTTGTCGAGCGTCAGCGCGAAGGGCTGCATGGCTCCGTCGATCATCGGGACTCCGGCGACTGTGGCGGCGGCGCGGGCGCGACGAGGCCGATATTCCAGTTCCAGGGGGTGTCGCGCTGCGCGCGGCGGCGGCGGACGACCTCCTCGTTCAGTTCGTACATGCCGGGCATCAGCCGGGTTTTTGCCAGGGGCGCCTCTTCGAACGCCATGAACGCGCGGCCCTCGCCATAGGGACGCCAGGCCGGCTGGCCTGCCGCGGCGGGGGCGCCCGTCTTGATGAACGCCGCCCAGTAGCCCTGCACGGCCTCGGAGAGGCGCGTCTCCGTGCTCGAGTTCGGCGGCTTCGGCCAGGCCGGCGGCGTCCGGTCGTGGGTCCCGAACACATAGGGGATCTCGGCGGCGTGGAAGGCGTGCAGGTCGCGCGCGTCGGCCGCCGGATAGCCGTGGTCGAACAGGTAGAGGAACGAGGTTTGCTCCGCCTCAGCCTGCTTCGCCGCCAGACGCTCGGCGGTCCAGCCGTAGATCGCGTCCCGAGGCGCGGCCAGGACGCTGCCGGCCAGGTCTTCCGACGGATAGAGCCGCAGGAATTCGTCGGCCAGGTCGCCATAGCGCGCCCGGATCGCCTGCTCATAGACCGCCGCGCTCGCCGGCTTGGGCGGCGCCAGGAACCGCAGCGACCGGATCTCGCCGGCGTTGAAGCCCGCCAGCACCGGCACGGGCGCCTGTTCGCCACGGTCGAACGCCTCGACGATCTGCCGCGGCAGCACCTTGCCGTCGATCGTCCCGAAGGGCGCGAACCCGGCCTTCGGCGCCTTGGCCAAGAGGTCGGTCCCGTCCATCGCCCGCAGCGCCGCCACGCCGCTCGCTCCGACCCGCTCGGCGAACTGCACCCCCTTAGCCTCCGAGGGGACCTCGCCGAACCGCGCCGCCTTCAGCTCGGGCGTCGATATCATGTAGGCGCTCTGCAGGATGGCCTTGTCGAACAGCCCGCGCGCCAGGGGCGAGGCCATAAGGTACATGACGCTGAGGCCGCCGGCGGACTCCCCCGCGGCCGTCACCCTCGCCGGGTCGCCCCCGAAGGCGGCGATGTTGCGCTTCACCCACGTCAGCGCCGCGATCTGGTCGAGCAGGCCGTAGTTACCCGACACGCCGTCGGGGCTCTCGGCGCTGAGCTCGGGATGGGCCAGGTAGCCCAGTACGCCCAGCCGGTAGTTGATGGTCACGACGACGATGCCCTGCCGCGCCAGCGCCGCACCGTCGTACAGGCTCTCGCGCCCGGAGCCGGTGACCAGCGAGCCGCCGTGGATCCACACCATGACCGGCGCGCCCTTGGCGTTGGCGGGCGCCCAGACGTTCAACGTCAGGCAGTCCTCGCTGAGCTGCGGCAGGTCGCTGGCGTAGAGGCTTGCAGGCGGCGAGCGGGGCTGCAGGCAGGCGGGGCCGAACGCCGTGGCGTCTCGCACGCCGGGCCACGGCCCCAGCGGCGCGGGCGGCCGCCAGCGCCGCATGCCCGTCGGCGGCGCGGCGTAGGGCAGACCGCGGAAGATATTCAGCCGGCCCGCCGCCTCGCCGCGCGCCGAACCGGCCGGCGCGTTGACGACGGGCGCCGGCCGGGCGGCTGCGGGCCAGGCGCCCAGGGCGAGGGCCAGCGCCAATCCCAGCCCGAGCCACGCTTTCATGCGCCGGTCTCCTCCCGCTTGAGCACCCGGGCGAGCGCCAGGAACAGGGCCACGGCGACGGCGTACATCGGCGCCAGCGCGTAGAACGCCAGCTGGAGCGAATTGTCCGGATGGCTGGCCTTCAGCGCATCGCTGACCATGCCCACGAACGTCGGGCCCACACCCATGCCGATCAGGTTCATCACCAGCAGCAGCAGGGCGCCCGACAGCACGCGCTGCTCAGGCGCCACCTCCTCCTGCACCAGCGCCACGGCCGAGGAGAGGTAGAAATAGTTGAGGAAGGTCGGCCCCAACAGGAAGACCAGCGCCAGCGGCCAGCTCGGCGCCCAGACGAAGGCCAGGAACGGCGCCACGGCCAGCGACAGCGTCAGCGCCGGGACGGTGGCGTATGCGACCTTCGACCGCCGCGTGAAGCGGTCGATGACCCGCCCCGACACGAAGATCCCGCCGCCCATGCCGACCGCCACCACCAAGGCGAACCAGACCGACACCTCCGGCAGGGTCATGCCCTTCTCGCGCATCAGGAATAGCGTGGTGAAGTTGCCGGCGCCGTAGGTGACGATCTGCGTTGCGGCGCTCGCCAGGGCGGCCAGCAGCAGCGCGGGGGTGGAGAAGAAGTTGCGCACCGTGGGCCAGAACCCGGCCTGCACCGGCTTCACCGGCGCGCCGGCCGCGCGGTCCAGCGCTCCACGCTCGGGCTCACGCACGCCAAGCAGCACGGCCAGCGCCGCCGCCACGCCCACGCCGCCCAGGATGATGAAGGCCGCCCGCCAGCTATAGGCGGCCGCGATGGACGCCCCGAACGCCACGCCCATCGCCTGGCCGATCGGTGGGCCCAGGTTGAACAGGCTGAGCGCCGTCCCACGCCGGCCGGGCGGGAAGTAGTCGGTGATGATGGCATACGACGGCGGCACCCCGCCGGCCTCCCCGACGCCCACCGTCATCCGCGCCAGGACGAGCTGCGGGTAGTTGGCCGACAGCCCGCAGGCCATGGTGGCCGCGCTCCAGAGCCCGCAGGCCAACGCCAGCACCCGCACCCGGTTGGTCCGGTCGGCCAGCCAGCCCACCGGGATCGAGATCAGGCAATAGAACAGCGCGAAATAGAGCCCGCTGATCAGGCCGAGCTGGCCGTCGGTGACGCCCAGCTCGTCCTGGATCGGCTTGGCCAGGATCGACAGCAGCTGCCGGTCCAGGAAGTTCAGCACATAGACGAAGCATAGGATGGCCAGCACAGGCCACGCGCCTTCCGCGGGCGGCGGCAGGACCGCGGCGGCTCCCCGTGGGGCCGCCGTGGTCGACGCGTGGGGAGGCGCCATGGGCTAGAAGTCGTAGCCGACGCGGACGCCGACCGTGCGCGGCCGCTGCTCGGCGTACCGGCTGGCGATGAACGCCTCCGGGTGGACGTAGTTGATCTTGCGGCTGTTGAAGAGATTCTCGACGTAGACCGCCGCTGTCGCCTGCCCGAACGCCACCGCGAAGGTCGCGTTCACGTTGGTGTAGGCCTGGGTGTAGGCGTAGGTCGGCGCCAGCACGCCCGGCCGGCCCGGGATGTACGGGAACATCCCCGGGAACCTGCCCACCCGCGACACCACCGCCGAGACGTTGGCCCGGGCTTCCGGCGTCAGGTCGAAGCCGTAGTTGAAGAAGGCCGACCCCTGGAAGCGCGGCGACGCCAGCCGCACGCCCTCGCCGGCGCCCGAGATGGCGGCCTCCGTGGGGCTGAGCCTGGTCACCTCGGCTTCGTTGAACGCACCGTTGGCGCCCACCGAGAGCCCCTCCGCCGGCAGGGCGACGATCTCGAACTCCAGGCCGCGGCTCACCGCCTTGCCGATGTTGGTGGCGAACTGCACCGAGTCCGACGTGCGGTTGGCCTGGACCTGGATGTTCTCCCAGTCGATCCAGTAGGCGGCCAGGTTGGTGGTCAGTCGGCCGTTCAGCCAGCGGCCCTTCAGGCCGATCTCGTAGTTGGTCAGGTCGTCGGAATCGGCGCCCGCCGGGATGATGATGTCCGCGGGATTCACCACGCTGGCGCGGCCGGCGAAGCCGTTCACCACCGGAGTGCGGAAGCCGGTCGAGACCGTGGCGTAGGTCGTGATCGCCGAGGTCGGCTTGTAGGACAGGCTGATCTTCCAGGACGGCCCGGTCTCCTTGGCCTTCACACCCCTGGCCGGAGCCACCGGGACGATCGTCAGCGCGCCCCGGAAGCCCGGCGTCAGCGCCGCCGTCAGGTAGTTGCTGTTGTACCCGCCCTCTGTGATCGTCTGCGCCTGGAAGCCGCCGTAGCGCAGGCCGCCGGTCGCCCAGAACTTTTCCGAGAACCGGTAGGTCACCTCGCCGAACCCGGCGAGCTCCCGCGAATTCGTGTGGTTGCCGAAGCGCTGGTAGTACTCGTCCGGCAGCCCCGTGAAGCCGCGGAACGCCAGGTAGTCGGCGCGCGAGCGGTAGTTGTAGTCCACGTCGATCCGGCGATCGAGGTAGAAGCCGCCGACCACCCAGTCCCACTTCCCGCCGGGATCCGAAGCCAGCCGCGCCTCCTGCACGAAGGTGTCCTGGTAGGCGTCCGCGTCCAGGGCGAAGGCGATGTTGAACGCCCCTGGGGGCGTCGGGCTGTTCGGCGCGATGAAGGTGCCGGCGAGGTCGACGTAGAACTTCTGGTTGAACTTCGAATAGGTCGTCGAGCTCGTGAGCTGGGCGCCGTCGAACTGGTGCTCGATCGTGGCGTTGTAGCTGGTCAGCCACCCCTGGAAGAGGTCGGGCCGGTCGGACGCGCGCTTGTCGTGGCCCAGCGCCGGGCTGATCGTCGAGCTGTCGCGCGGCTTGCTGATTTCGCGCGACGCCAGCAGCTTCACGCTCGTCCGGTCCCTAGGCGCCCACAACAGCTGGACCCGCCCGCCCCAGGCGTCGAGGTCGTTCGAGTTCTTCCGGTTCGCCAGGCCGACGTTGTCGATGTAGCCCTCTTCGTTCCGGTAGAAGCCCGTCGCGCGCACCGCCAGCTTGTCGGTCACCAGCGGGACGTTGATCATCCCGTTGTAGCGCTGGCGCAGCGAGTCCCCGCCGATCAGGCCCATGTCGACCAGCACCGAGGCGTCGAAGTCGTTCAGATCGGGCTTCCTGGTCAGGATGCGCAGCGCCCCCGAGAGCGAACCCGAGCCGAACAGCGTCCCCTGCGGTCCGCGCAGGAACTCCACCCGCTCCACGTCGTACAGGTTGGGGTCCAGCACCGTGGTGTTGCCGATGGTCGAGATCGGCAGCTCGTCGATATAGACGGCCACCGTGCTCTGCAGGTTGGCGCCATAACCATTCGTGGCGATGCCGCGGGCGGTGAAGTTGTTGAAGTTGGCGCTGGGGCGGTTCAGCACGACCCCCGGGGTCTCCTGCGCCAGCCCCTCGTAGCCCACGATCCCCTTGGCGGTCAGCGTCTCCTGGGAATAGGCCGTCACGCTGAGCGGCACGTCCTGCAGCCGCTCGCTGCGCCGCGTGGAGGTGACGATCACCTCGCCCACGTCGGTCGCCTTGGCCCGCTCCGCGGCCGCGGTCTGGGCCGCCGCCGGCTGTGCGGTGACGAGGATCGCAGCGCACGCCGATCCGAACAGAAGCGCCTTCATCTTCCTTCCTCCCCATGTCGGCCGGTCGTTCTCGCCGGCCCTATGAGCCGGACCATGGGGCGCGTTCTTGGGCGAGTCAATATTCACTCACTTGCGTGTGAACATTCATATTCAGGCCGCCACGCGCGCCGGACCGCGGGCCGCGTTGCAGCCGCAATCCTCAGGCTGTACTTAGCCCGATGATCCCGCGAACCCCTCGCGGCCCTTCTTTCCGAGACGCTTGCTTCATGCGCCGCCAGATGCTCCTCGCCGCCGCCGTCATGGCCGCCCTCACCGCCGTCCCGGCGATGTCCTATGCCCAGGGCCGCCGCGACCCCGAGGCCGACCAGCGCAAGCAGCAGGAAGAGGCGGCGAAGAAGCGCAAGCAGCGCGAGGAGTGGGGCGACAACCAGGCTCCGCTGCAGGCCCTGCGCAACGCCGGCCCCTGCCCGTTCGTGAAGTCCCTCTACGACGCGGCCCGCTACGTCGAGTTCAAGGACAACCGCGAGGCCTCGGCCAACGTCGCCTGGTCGGGCGAGGTCCAGGGCATCTCGGCCGGCTGCTCCTACAAGGACGACCAGCCGATCCAGGTGACCATGGAGATCCTGTTCGAGATGGGCAAAGGCCCGCAGGCCGACGGTCGCTCCAAGACTTACCGCTACTGGGTCGCCGTGACCGACCGCAACCGCTCGGTCCTGGCCAAGCAGACCTTCGACATCCCGGTGACCTTCCCCGAGGGTGAGGACCGGGTCTACGTCACCGAGAATATCGGCAGCATCACCATCCCGCGCGCCTCGATCTCCACCTCGGGCTCGAACTTCGAGGTGCTGGTGGGCTTCGACGTGACGCCGCAGATGGCCGCCTTCAACCGCGAGGGCAAGCGCTTCCGCCTGAACGTCGGCCAGGCGAGCAACACGCCCAACCCATGAGCGATTTGAGATCGGTCCTGGGCGAGGCGGTGGAAGCCGCCTTCGCCGCCGTTGGCGCGCCTCCCGAACTGGGCCGCGTCACCCCCTCCGACCGCCCCGACCTCGCCGACTTCCAGTCGAACGGCGCCTTGGCCGCCGCCAAGCGGCTGGGCAAGAACCCGCGCGAGATCGCCTCGGCCGTGGTCGAGAAGCTGCAGGGCGACGGACGCCTCGCGTCGGTCGAGATCGCCGGCCCGGGCTTCATCAACCTCAAGGTCGCCGACGCCGCGCTGTCCGACCGCGCCAACGCCATCGCCGTCGAGGCCCGCGCCGGCGCCGAGCTGGTGCAGCAGCCGCGCAAGGTCATCGTCGACTACGGCGGCCCCAACGTCGCCAAGCCGATGCACGTGGGCCACCTGCGCGCCTCGATCATCGGCGAGGCCATCAAGCGCATCTACCGCTTCCGCGGCGACACCGTCGTCGGCGACGCCCACTTCGGCGACTGGGGCTACCAGATGGGCCTGCTGATCGGGGCCGTCATGGACGAGCACCCCGACATCGCCGCCGAGATCGAGACGATCTCCGACAAGGACGCCGCGATCCCCGCGTCCTTCCAGAAGATCACCCTGGCCGACCTCGACCGCCTCTACCCCAAGGCCGCGGCCAAGGGGAAAGAAGACCCCGCCTATCGCGACCGCGCCCGCAAGCTCACCGCCGACCTCCAGGCGCACAAGCCCGGCTGTTACGTCCTCTGGCGCCAGTTCCGCGCCGTGACGCAGGTGGCGCTCGAGCGCGACTTCCACGCGCTGGGCGTCGACTTCGACTGGTGGAAGGGCGAGAGCGACGCCGACCCGCTGATCGAAGGCATGGTCGCCGAACTCGACGGCCTGGGCCTGCTGGTGGACGACCAGGGCGCGCGGATCATCCGCGTCGCCAAGGAGGGCGACAAGCGCGAGTTGCCGCCCCTGCTGGTGGTCTCGTCCGAGGGCTCGGCGATGTACGGCACCACCGACCTCGCCACCATCCTGGACCGCAAGCGCGAGTTTGGGCCCGACCTCGTGATCTACTGCGTGGACCAGCGCCAGGCCGACCACTTCGAGATCGTCTTCCGCGCCGCCTATCTCGCCGGCTACGCCGCCGAGGGCCAGCTCGAGCACATCGGCTTCGGCACCATGAACGGCGCCGACGGCAAGCCCTTCAAGACGCGCGAGGGCGGCGTCCTCAAGCTCAACGACCTCATCGAGATGACCCGCGGCAAGGCCCGCGAGCGCCTGCACGAGGCCGGCCTCGGCGAGAACATGACGGCCGACGAGTTCGAGGACATCGCCGGCAAGGTGGCCGTCGCCGCGCTCAAGTTCGCCGACCTGCAGAACTTCCGCGGCACCAGCTACGTCTTCGACCTCGACCGCTTCACCAGCTTCGAGGGCAAGACCGGCCCCTACCTGCTCTACCAGGCCGTCCGGGTGAAGAGCCTGCTCCGCCGCGCGGAAGCCGAGGGCGCCGCGCCCGGGCCCGTCACCGTGGCCGAACCCGCCGAGCGCGACCTGGTCCTCACCCTGGACGCCTTCGACGCGGCGCTGACCGAGGCCTACGACAAGAAGGCGCCGAACGCCCTGGCCGAGCACGCCTACCGCCTCAGCCAGGCTTTCTCGAAGTTCTACGCCGCCTGCCCGATCATGCTGTCCGAGCCCGCGGTGAAGGCCTCGCGCCTCACCCTGGCCGCCGCCACCCTGCGCCAGCTCGAACTGGCGCTGGATCTGCTGGGCATCGCCACACCCGACCGCATGTGACGCCGTCCCTCCTCTGGAGGGCGGCCCAACGACAAACACCCCGCCGGCCTTTCGGCCGACGGGGCGTTCGCCGTGGGGGTCTCGAAGTCGCTTAGAAGGTGTAACGCAGGGTCGCCGAGGCGGTCCGGCCCAGGTAGGCGCGGCCCAGCACGACGCCGGTCGCCGGGATCGAGCCCTGCTCGGAGTCTGACAGCGCCAGCTTGTTGAACAGGTTGTTGACGTTGAGCATCAGCTGCACGTTCTCGGTCGGACGAACCTGCACGAAGGCGTTCACCAGGGTGTAGGCCGGCAGCTTCAGCAGGTTGGAGTCCTGGGCGTAGCTGCTGGTGGTGCCGATCACGTTCACGCCGACCGTGCCGTACTTCAGGTCGACCTGCGGAGTGACCGCATAGATGAAGTCGGCTTGGTGGCGCGGGGTGTTGCCGATCAGCGCGGCGTTGGCGGCGTCGCTGGAGATCTTGGCGTCGGTGTAGGTGGCGCCGGCGGTCACGCTGAACGGACCCTTGCGCACACCCGCCTCGAGCTCCACGCCCTTGGCCTTGTAACCGCGCACGATGTTCAGCACCGAGGCGGAGCCATCGGCGCCGCTGACGATCTGGGTGTTGCGCTCACCGGTCCGGGCCGAGAAGCCCGTGACGTTGAAGGTCACGCCGTTCGCCCGGTACTTCAGGCCCAGTTCGGCCTGCTTGACGGTGTCGTAACCGCTGTCGTTATCCACCAGCTTGCCGGTGTTGTAGTTGACCGCCGGGGTGAACAGGATCTTGTCTGCCGAGGCGCGGCCGCCGCGGCTGTAACGACCGAAGACCGCCAGCTGTTCGGCGACGCGGTAGTTCACGCCGGCCGAGTAGCTCAGGTAGTGGTAGTTGTAGTCGACGCGACCCGGCTGGCCGAGCGGCAGGATCGCCACCTTGGTCTCGGCCGTGGAGATCACGCCGTTGTGGTTGACGTCGAACGACGTCGTGCCCACGCGGCCACCACCCAGTTCGGCGCCGTAGAGGGTGCCCCTCACCTTGCCCATGTCGTAGCGGAGGCTGCCGCCCACCGCGATCTTGCCGACGTGGTAGTTGATCGAGGCGTACGGCGCGTCGACGCCGTAGTTCATGTCGTATTCGCGGTGGAAGGAGCCGCCCAGGCCGTAGGCCAGGTAGCCGTCCTGGGTGAACGGCGCGCCGGCGGCCGTGGTGACGTTGATCAGCGAGGATTGGCCGTCGCCGGCGACGCTGGCCAGGACGTTCAGGAACGACAGATTGGTCGCGTAGTCCTGCGACGACTTGTAGAAGCCGACGGTGGTGGTCAGGTCACCGCCGCCGACGTCCCACACGCGGCTGGCGCGGATGTCGTTGGTGACGTTGTCCAGGCTGTTGACCTTGGTGTCGAGCTGCAGCGACGAGGTGAGCAGGCCGTTGCCGTTCAGGGCCGACGGGGTGGCGATCGGCTGCCCGGCCAGCGGACCGGTGGCGTAGCTGAGCCGGCCGCCGGCGCCGCCGTAGGTGGTGGCCAGCGTGGCCGCCTGGTTCACCGCGATCGGACGGATGGTCAGGTTGCTGCCGCCGACGTCGGCGAAGCGGAACTTCTCGCTGATAGTCCAGCCATTCACGTCGAACTGGGCGTCCAGGCCGACCGACTTGACGACGGCGTGCAGGCCGCTGCGCACGTCGTCCTGGCTGAGGTTGTTGTCGCCGTCGAGCGTCAGGACGTTGCTGTTGTAAGGCGACAGCAGCGAGTCGGTCTTCACATTGAAGTTGGCCGGGCTGCTGAACTTTGGGTCGGCGTTCGTGCCGGTCACGCGGATCGGAACGAACTGGTACGCGGGCGTGTGATCGTTCAGGTACTTGCCGTAGATGCGCACATAGCCGTTGTCGAAGGTCTTGGTGACGTTGGCCTTGAACTGGCCGCCCTTGAACGCCGTGTAGCCGACGTCGCGCGGGCCTTCGCCCTCACGGTAGAAGCCGCCGATGTGCATGCGCAGCGTGTCGCTGATCTTGTAGCCGTAGTCGCCGTCGACGCGCTTTTCGCCATAGTTCAGGCCGTAGGTCGCCTGGACCGCGCCGCCTTCGGTGTCGCCGTTCTTGGAGATCAGGTTGATCACGCCGCCCGGCGAATTCGACGCGAAGGTCGAGGCCGAACCGCCGCGGATCGTCTCGATCGCCGAGAGGTTCAGGTCGGCCCGCATGAACATGTCGGCGCCCAGCTGATACATGTCGCCGAATTCGAGGACCGGCAGGCCGTCTTCCTGCAGCTGCACGTACTTCGAGCCGGTGCCGGACAGCGGCAGGCCGCGGATCGAGTAGTTGGCGTTGCCCTCGCCGGTCGCATATTCGGCGCGGATGCCGGGGATGTTGCGCAGCACTTCACCCAACGAGCGGGCGCCCAGCACCTCGATCTCGGACTCGCGCAGCGCGCTGGTCGAGGTGGCGCTGTCGAGGCGATCGCGGCCCTTCGCCACGCCGGTCGAGAAGACGGCTTCGCCGGTGGTCTTGGCGGCGTCCTTGGTCTCGGCGTGCGCCGGCGTGACCAGCAGGAGGGGCGCGATCGCCGCCGACAGATAGAGGTGCTTCATGGGTAACTCCGTTCATCCCCCGATGTTCTTCGAGTTGCCCGTGAGATGCGGCCATGATTGTAGAAATCAGGTAAATTCTGCGCCGAACGGCGTGTTCTAGCCTGCGACATTTTGACAAGACGCATTCGAGTTCCCGCACCTCGCCATACGACACAGTATGAATGGATCGAAGACTGGAGGTCTCAACTTGGCATAACGTGATATGCGATAGGTATGCACCAGTGAGATTTACTTGCTTTGCAGCATACCTTTGGTCTGTTTGCGCAAGCTACGTTCACGCCCGACCCGTTGCTTTTGATACCTTCGCGCGAGCCGGCTCAGGCCAATCTTGGTGTCCGCGAGCGCGGGTCGTTTCGTCGATGTTGTTTTGCGCGCGTCGGAGCACCCGTCCCGGCAAACAAAAGCCCCGCCGGTCCTGCGACCGACGGGGCTCTGCCGTTTGGGGCATAAGGGGATCCGCCCGGGACGGCGGCGGCGGGCGCCGCGACCTGCTCTCGCCGGGGGCTGCGGCCGGGACGCGAACGTTCCGGCCGCCTCCGATTTAGAACGTGTAGCGCAGGGTCGCCGAGGCGGTCCGGCCCAGGTAGGCGCGGCCCGAAACCACGCCGCTGGCCGGGATGGTGGCCTGTTCGGAGTCGGACAGGGCCAGCTTGTTGAACAGGTTGTTGACGTTGAGCATCACCTGGACGTTCTCGGTCGGACGAACCTGCACGAAGGCGTTCACCAGCGTATAGGCCGGCAGCTTCAGCTGGTTGGTGTCCTGCGCGAAGCTGCTCGTCGTGCCGATCACGTTGACGCCGACGGTCGCGTACTTCAGCTCCACCTGCGGGGTCACAGAGTAGATGAAGTCGGCCTGGTGGCGCGGCTTGTTGCCGATGAACTCCGGATGGGTCGCATCGCTGGAGATCTTGGCGTCCGTGTAGGTGGCGCCGGCGGTGACGCTGAACGGCCCCTTGCGGACGGCGGCTTCCAGTTCCACACCCTTGGCCTTGTAGCCGCGGATGATGTTTTCGACCTGGATCGAGCCGTCGGCCTTGCTGTTGACCTGCACGTTCTGCTCGCCGGTCCGCGCCGAGAAGGCGGTGACGTTGAAGGTCACGCCCGACACCCGGTACTTCAGACCCAGCTCGGCCTGCTTGACGGTGTCGTAGGCGCTGTCCTTGTCGACCAGCTTGCCGGTGGCGTAGTTGACCGCCGGCGTGAACAGGATCTTGTCCGCCGAGGCGCGGCCGCCGCGGCTGTAGCGACCGAACACCGCCAGCTGTTCGGCGACGCGGTAGTTCACGCCGGCCGAGTAGCTCAGGTAGTTGTAGTCGTAGTCGACGCGGCCGGGCTGGCCGAGCGGCAGGTTCGCGACGTTGCTTTCCGCCAGCGTGATCACGCCGTCGCCGTTCATGTCGCGCGGAGCCACGCCCACGCGGCCGCCGCCGAGCTCGGCGCCGTACAGGGTGCCCTTCACATTGCCCATGTCGTAGCGGAGGCTGCCGCCCACCGCGATCTTGCCGACGTGGTAGTTGATCGAGGCGTACGGCGCGTCGACGCCGTAGTTCATGTCGTACGAGCGGTGGTAGAGCGCGCCGCCGATGCCATAGGACAGCAGGCCGTCTTGGGTCACCGGGACGCCGCCGGCCGTGCGGATGTTGATCAGCGAGGCCTGGCCGTCGCCGTTGACGTCGGTCAGGGCGTTCAGGAACGACCAGAACGTGTCGTAGTCCTGTGACGACTTGTAGAAGCCGACGGTGGTGGTCAGGTCGCCGCCGCCGATCTCCCACACGCGGCTGGCGCGGATGTCGTTGGTGACGTTGTCCAGGCTGTTGGCGTCGGTCTTGATCAGCACCGTCGACGTCATCAGGCCGTTGCCGTTCAGGGCCGCCGCGCTCGGGATCGTCTGACCCACCCGCGGGCCGGTCGCGAAGCTGAGCGTGCCACCCGGGCCGCCGTAGGCGAACGCCAGGCCGGCCGCCGGGGCGATGGCGATCGGACGGACCTGCAGGTTGCCGCCAGAGATCTTCGAGATGCGGAACTTCTCGCTGATGGTCCAGCCGCTGACGTCGAACTGCGTGTCGAGGCCGATCGAGGCGACCTTGGCGCGCTGGCCTTCACGGATGTCGTCGCGGACCAGGTTGTTGTCGCCGTCCAGCGTGACGATGTTGCTGGTGAAGGGCGACAGCAGCGAGTCGGTCTTCAGGTTGAAGCTGGCCGGGCTGCTGAACTTCGGGTCCGCGTTGGTGCCGGTCACCCGGACCGGAACGAACTGGTAGGACGGCGTGCGGTCGTCCATCAGCTTGGCGTAGACGCGGATGTAGCCGTTCTCGAGCGTCTTGGTGACGTTGGCTTTGATCTGGCCGCCCTTGTAGGCGGTGAAGCCGACGTCACGCGGGCCTTCGCCCTCGCGGTAGAAGCCGCCGATGTGCATACGCAGCGTGTCGCTGATCTTATAGCTGTAGTCGCCGTCCACGCGCTTCTCGCCGTAGTTCAGGCCATAGGTCGCCTGGACCGCGCCGCCTTCGGTGTCGCCGTTCTTGGAGATCAGGTTGATCACGCCGCCCGGCGAGTTCGACGCGAAGGTCGAGGCCGAACCGCCGCGGATGGTTTCGATCTGCGCGAGGTTCAGGTCCGAGCGCATGAACATGTCGGAGGTGAACTGCGAGAGGTCGCCGAATTCGAGGACCGGCAGGCCGTCTTCCTGCAGCTGCACGTACTTCGAGCCGGTGCCGGACAGCGGCAGGCCGCGGATCGAGTAGTTGGCGTTGCCCTCGCCGCCCGCGTACTCGGCGCGGATCCCGGGGATGTTGCGCAGCACTTCGCCCAGCGAGCGCGCGCCGTAGGTTTCGATTTCGGAGGCGCGGAGGGCGCTGGTGGACGTGGCGCTGTCGAGGCGGTCACGGCCTTTGGCCACGCCGGTCGAGAACACCGCCTCGCCGTGCGCCTTGGCGCCGGCGGTCTGGACGGCTTCGTCGGCAGCCTGAGCAGTCGCCGGCATGATCAGCAGAAGGGGCGCGATCGCCGCCGACACGTACAGAAACTTCATTCGAATCCCCAGTTCCAATTCTAGAATAATGATTTTTCGTGGACGGTAATGACGCTATCACTGTAACTTATGGGTAAATTCAGATGCCCCATTGCGCAGTATAGACTGCGACATTTTGTACATTCATCTGCGACATATTGCGCACGAAGAGACAGCGCCGCGAACTTTCGCAGCGTCGACAGTCGATGTTGCACTTGAAGACTTATCGACACCCGACGGCCGTCGCCGAGCCCGGCATCAACGGCGCCTGAGCGGGCCTAGGCGGGCCGCGCGGATCGCTCCGTCGCCGCCCGCATCCCGGCCGCCGTCACCCGACCGCGGCCATCAAGGTGGCCGTCCGGCCGTGCCCGCGCGCCGCAGCGCGATCCATGCCGTGATCCGTCGCCGACGGCGCGCTCAGCTCGCCCTCCGAGCGCAGCCGGAAGCGGGCGACCAGGGTGGTGAGTTCGTCGGCCTGGGTCGCCAGGCTGCGAGCCGCGGCCGTCGCCTCGTTGACCATCGCCGCGTTCTGCTGGGTCATCCGGTCCATGCTGGTGACGGCGCTGCTCACCTGCTTCAGATTCTCGGCCTGCGTTTCGGTGTTCTGCGCGATCTCGTTGATGAGGTCGTTGGTGTCGCCGATCTTCGCACCGATGAGCGTGAGCATCTCTCCGGTGTGTCCGACGCGGCCCACACCGCTGGCGACCTGCTCCGACGACGTGTGGATCAGGGCCTTGATGTCCCGCGCGGCGTCGGCGGATCGCTGAGCCAGCGCGCGAACTTCAGACGCCACCACGGCGAACCCCTTGCCGGCGTCGCCCGCTCGCGCCGCCTCGACCCCGGCGTTCAAGGCCAGCAGGTTGGTCTGGAAGGTGATGCTGTCGATCAGGTTGATGATCTGGCTGATCTCTTCCGAGCTGGTCTGGATCGCGTCCATCGCCGAGATCGCCTCGGTCACGATGGCGCCGCCTTCCGCCGCGTTTCCGTTCGCGACCTCGATCGCGGTCCTGGCGTCAGCGGCGCGTTGCGCGGTTTCGCTCACCATGACGGTCACCTGCTGGGTAGCGGCCGTGGTCTCCTCAAGGCTCGCGGCCTGCTGCTCCGTCCGGCGCGAAAGATCCTCGGAGGCCGCATAGATCTCGGCCGCGCCCGAATGCACGCTCCGCGCGGAACGGGCCACGCCCGAGATGCTTTGCTCGAGGCCTTCGACGGCGCTGTTGAAAGATTGGCGCAGACGCTCGTACTCGGGCTCGAAAGGCGTCGTGATGGCATGTGTCAGGTCGCCGGAGGCGAGCGCGGCCAGCGCCGTGTCCAGGGTCTCTACCACTCGCCGCTGGGCGGCCTCGGCGCCGATTTTCGCCCGGTCGGCCTCGGCCTTCGCCCGCTCGGCCTCCGCCTTGGCCCGGTCGGCCTCGGCCTTGGCCAGGGCGGCGTCGCGGAAGACCAGCACCGCGCGGGCCATGTCGCCCAATTCATCGGGGCGGTCGGCGTCGACGGCGATGTCGTTGTCGCCCTCAGCAAGTTGGCTCATCGCCTGGGTAAGGGTCGTGATCGGGCGCGCGATCGAGCGGCTCAGCATTCGCGAAAGGGTCATGGCGATCGCGATCAGGGCGATCCCGCCGATGACCAGCGCGGCGATCGCGGTGATGATCGCGGCCTGCTGGCGCTTCCCGTTCTCGGCGATATGCTTCGCCTCGGCGTTGCGGACGTCGCGGAGCGGTAGCACCGCGGCGCTGACCAGGACCTTGCTGCCGGCGTCACGGACCTCCTGCTGCGCCTCGTCGCGGCGACCGGCGCGCACGACTTCGATCAGCCGGTCGCCCCAATCCTTCCGCCAGGCGAGCGTCGCGGCGCGAGACGTCTCGATGCTCTTCTGCATGGCGGGATCGGTGAGCGTCGACGTCAGCTTTTGCGAAACCTGATCGTATTCGTCACGGCCCTCGTAGTACGACTTGAGGTAGCTCTTGTCGCCGGTGACAAGATAGCCGCGGAGCTGGCTGTTCTGCCGGAGAATAGCGGTCTCGAGCGCCAGAGCGTCCGCATGAATCGCCTGGCTTCGGTTGTTGTTTTCCGTAGTGGCGCGGATCATCAGAATGGTCGCCAGAAACACGACCATCATGACGGCAGCCGACACGCATATAAAAACGAACGACAGGCTGAGTTTCTTCGGGATGTTCATTTCGTTCCACTACCAACTTACCGGCCGTCTTCGCGGCCTCTGCGCTCATCGAATCCTTCGGCGAACATCTCGGCGGACAACGAGAATTCCCCGCCTTGACATTGGCGGTCACAGCTAGAGAACAGTCATTTCCCGGGCATTAATGACGATTTCCGCACGCTACTTTTGCGCTGCGACATAAAGTCCCGCGGAAGATCGGGGGCAATTTAGACCACCTTAAGGGAGGTCGCCCTTGAGTGTCTGACGCCTGCAGGCGGGACTAAATCAAAAAGCAAGATGTGTGCGTCACCTCGACGCCAGTAGTGCGAACTAGTTTGTCCCAAGCTGTGTGGGACGCGTTGCTCGTTTGGATTGTAACTTCATGAAGATGCTCGCGACGACTGGCGCCCGGCACGCATTTGTGCGCCAGGCCGAAAACTGCCGGTCGGCGGGCTCGGCCTTCGTTGCGGCCGTGCTCGAGGCGGTCGATCGCCAGCTCTCATTCGCCCCGCTGAGCAGCCAGCTGGTCCAGGGTTGGACGGGTGACCCCGCGGCCGCCGCTATCGCGCTGCGCGTCAACGGCGCCCTGCATGCGCTGGCCCGCCGCGGCAGCCCCAAGCACCTCGCCGACCTCTACAGTGGCGAGCACGACGACTTCGATGGCGCCATCGCCGAGGCCCTGGCGCAGGAGGACCAGTTCATCGCGGACTGGATCCGCTATCCGACCCAGACCAACGAGGTGGCCCGGGGCGCGGCGGTCATGTCCGCCCTGATGGCGGTCGCGGCTGAGCGGCCGATGCCCTTTCAGATCCTGGAGCTCGGGTCGAGCTGCGGCCTCAACCTCAATCTCGCGCGCTATTCATACAAGCTCGGCGCGGTGTCCGCGGGCGATCCCTCGTCCCCGGTGCGCATCGAGCCGCAGTGGCGTGGCGCCGACCCGCCCGTGGCGCCGGTGTCCATCGCCTCGGCGCAGGGCGTCGATCTGAATCCGCTCAGTGCGCTCGATCCGGCGCATCGCGAGCGGCTGCTGTCGTTCACCTGGGCCGACCAGCCCTCACGGTCGCGTCGGCTGGAGGCGGCGCTCGCGGTCGCCATCGCCCATCCGCCCAAGGTGCACCGCGGCGACGCCAAGCTGTGGCTGACCCAGCGACTGGCCGAGCGCCAGCCGGAGGAGGTCTGCCGCGCCGTCGTCCATACGATGTTCCTGCAGTACCTGAGCGACCGCGACCGGCAGGAGATCGCCGCGATGATGGCCGCCGCCGGCGCCGGCGCGACCGAGGATCGCCCGCTGATCGAGATCGGGTTGGAGTGGACAGCCGATCGCCGCGAAGTCCAGCTGCGCTTCACCCGCTGGCCGGATGGCGAAAGCGCCGTGCTGGCGACCTGCCATCCCTATGGGGACTGGGTCTCCTGGCGGGGCTGGTCCGCCGCCTTCAGTACGAACGCCACGCCTGCCGCCGCCCGCTCGGCGTAGGTCATCCCCAGCATGGTCGTGTGGCTGGCCTTGTCGAGGTTCTCGATCAGGCCAGCGCGCGCGGCCTTGGCCGGCGCCTGGCGCACCTCGTTCCAGGCCTGCATCCGCGCCGAGGGCGGGCCGGCGGTGATCACCGCCACCGGCCATTCCGGGCGATAGTCGCCGGCCGCCTCGGCCTGCTGGGCCGCCGCCCGCCACTGCAGCACTTCGGCATAGGCCGAGCGGCTCTGCCGCGCCGAGATGAAGCCGCGCCGCTTCTCCGCCTTGCCGGCCGGCGGCAGGCCGATGCGGTCGCCCCACCAGTACAGCGGCGCCTTCAGCGGCCCGGCCACCGCGCCCAGCCGCGCCAGGTCCGTCATCCGGTCGATGAACATGTCCGCGCCCGGCAGGCCGATCATCTGCGGCGTCACCGCGTCCAGCAGCACCACGCCCACCACCTTGTCCGGGTTCCGCAGCGCATATTGCCGCACATACAGCCCGGCCATGGAATGGCCCATCAGCACGAACGGCCCGGTCTCGCCCGACTTGGCGATCAGTTTCTCCAGGTCGCCCACGATGGCGTCGCCGTCCCGCGGCTCGGGGCCGGGATCGGAATACCCCATGCCCGCCCGGTCGTAGGCGCACGATCGCAGCCCCTGGGCGCTGAGCGTCTGCTGGATGGCGGCGAAATCGGCCGCCCCGCTGAACGCGCCCGCCTCCATCCACACCACCGGCCGCGCGGACTTCGGCCCCTCGCACACCAGCCGCAGCTTGCGCCCGCCGATATCGACCAGCTCGCCGCGCGGCTTGCCGCTTCGCCCGATCGCCTCGGCGGCGACGGCGACGGTGGCCCAGGCGGCGGCCAGGCCCAGGACGGCGAGGAGGATCAGGCGCAGCATGCGGCCATACCTAGGGACTCGGCGGCGGCAAGGCCACGCATGTTCATCCCCTGGTCAGGCATCCGCGCCTATTTCCTCGCGGGTTCCTGGACTTGCCGACGTGACCAACGAGATCATCACCCGTGAAATCGGCCGCAGGCTCGCGGAGCGGCGGCGCGACCTGGATCTCTCGCTCGCCGACGTGGCCGCGCGCTGCGGCGTCAGCCTGCAGCAGATCCACAAGTACGAGCGCGGCCAGAGCACCGTCTCGGCGCCGATGCTGTATCGCCTGGCCCACTGCCTCGACGTGCCGGTGAGCTGGTTCTTCGCCGGGCTCAAGGCCGAGGACGCATAAGGAAACCCCCGATCCGGGGCTGACGGACCGGGGGCTCTTGGGGCTGTGACGGGCTGGATAACCTCACCGTCGACGAGAAAACTTCAACTGAGGCGAGAAGGTTGCAGCGCGCCGCAGGTTTTTCTCAAGCCCTGGCGCCCGCCCGCCTCGAACCCCCAAGATCCATACATCGAGAATCGTGGAACCGACCCGCCCGGCGCGCATTGTGAAGCTGCGGCTTTCACTGGCCACCCGACAATGGCGATTGCCGGCCGCCGAGCTCCCGTCCCGTCCCTCGCGGCGGGAGCTCGTTTGTGTTCCAGGGCCTTGCAACCCACACCATCGGGCGCGCCGCCGAAGGGCTGTTCGACGTCGGCAGCGCCCGGGGAGCCTCCAGCCAACGTCACCGAACTGGAGGCTCCCGCTCCCCTGCGTCAGCCGGTTATGGTCCCCGCTTTCGGGAGGAATGACCATGTTCTCGCACATCATGATCGGCACCAACGACCTCGACCGCGCCAAGGGCTTCTACGACGCCCTGCTGGGCACGCTGGGCGTCCCGCCGGCCCATGTCGACGGCCACCGCATCTTCTATCTCACCCCCACGGGCGTCTTCGCGGTGTCGAAGCCGATCAACGGCGAGCCGGCCACCTTCGCCAACGGCGGCACCATCGGCTTCGCCTGCCAGTCGCCGGAACAGGCCAAGGCCTGGCACGAGGCCGGCGTCGCGGCCGGCGGCCAGACGTGCGAGGAGCCCCCGGGCGTCCGCGAGGGCAGCGTCGGCAAGATGTACCTCGCCTACCTCCGCGATCCCGACGGCAACAAGCTGTGCGCCATGCACCGCCTCCCGGCGTAGGTCGCGGCTACTCCTGGCGCGGGAGGCTGAACATCTCCCGCTCCACCCGCCGCACGTCGGCGGCCTGCACGGTCCGCTCCAGCGGTTTCGCCAGGCCGCCGCCGGTAGTGACGTAGCGGTGCGGGATCAGCACCGAGCCCGCCCGCCTGTAGTCGCTCATCTCCACCGTGAACGGCCGCGCCCCGCGCGCGTCGACCATCCGGCCCGGCAGCCCGGTCCTGCGGTCGAACCACACCTCGCGCGGCTCGCCGCCGTTCGGGTGAATCCGCACCACGTCGAAGCTGCGTCCCGCCGCGGTCCGCGCGCCCAGGTGGGCGGCGCGCACGTCGAAGCGGCTGGGGAAGAAATAGCCGTAGCCGGCGAAATAGGCCTCCGACAGGGCCTGGGCCATCGTCGGCGCCGGCGCCTTCGCGCGGTCGAAGCCGTTCGGCAGCAGGCTCCACGCGCCATACCCGTTGAACCCGCGCACCAGCCGCCCCCCGCCCGGTGTGTCGGTCTCGGTGCGCAGGCCGAAGCGCAGCAGGTCGACCCAGCGCTCATAGCGCTGCCCGTCCTCCACGCCCGTCTCGTGCAGGCCCGCCAACTTGTTCCACACCGGCCCGCCTGCGGCTTTGCGCGCCCGCTCCAGCACGCCCGGCACGCCCGGTCCGAATTCCGCCGCCGCGGCCGGGAATGCCGCCGCGCCCGCCAGGCCGCCCAACAGTTCGCGTCTCGTACCCATCGCCCCGACCCAACCCACCAAGCATGTCCACAATGCGGCTGCGCGGCCGTTGCCCTCGCCGCCCGCGCCTGATCCCCTGCCTCGCGTGAGTCCGGCCGTCCACATAGCCCCCGCCGCATCGCCCGCCGATTTCGCCGCCGTCGGCGTCCTCCTGCGGGCCTATGCCGAGGCCCTGCCCATCGACCTGGGGTACCAGGGCTTCGAGGCCGAGATCGCCGACCTGCCGGGCAGATACGCCCCGCCCGCGGGCGCCCTGCTGCTGGCCCGCGAGGCCCAGACCGGCCGCCCCATCGGCTGCGTCGCGCTCCGCCCCCTCGCCGAGCCGGGCGTCTGCGAGATGAAGCGCCTCTACGCCGCGCCCGAGGCCCGCGGCGCCGGCCTGGGCCGCGCCCTCGCCGAGGCCGTCATCGCCGCCGGCCGCGCCTGTGGCCACCGCGAGCTGCGCCTCGACACCCTGGCCTCGATGACCGCCGCCATCGCGCTCTACGAGCGCCTCGGCTTCCGCCGCATCGGCCCCTACTACGCGCCCACGCCCGAGGGCACGGTGTTCATGGCCCTGGCGCTCTAGCCATTTTCTAGGGAACAACTGATTGCAAACTGCAATTAGTTAGAGGGAGCCCATCCCCAACCCAGGAGTCCCCATGCCCCGCTTCCTCACCATCGGCTACGGCGACCGCGCCGGCTACGACCGCACGCCCCGGCCCGTCCGCGACGCCGCCCACGCCCAGGACGCCCGGCTGCAGTCGGAAGGCGCCCTGATCGGCATGGCCGGCCCGCCGGTCCAGGTCCGCAACCCCGACGCCGCCGGCCTCGACACCCGCGACGGCCCCTTCATGACCTCCGCCCTCCCCGTCGCCGGCTTCGCCGTCATCGAGGCCGCCGACCTGGCCGAGGCCATCGAGAAGGTCTCCACCGTCCCCTGCGCCGTCGCCCACGGCGTGGTCGAGGTCTGGCCGCTGAGCTAGCCCCCTCACCCGCCCGGCAGCCGCCCGTACCCCGCCGGCGGCCGCCAGCCGGGCGTGTCCTCGCGCTCCACCTTCCCGGTCTCGGGGTTGGGGCACCAGGACACCACCTTCCGCGCCCCCGTCTCCTTGTCCACCTCCACCTCGAAGTGCCGGAACAGGGTCTTCACCACCTTCGGCCCCGCCTCGGGCTCCACCGTCTTCAGGCGGAACACCCGCGGCGCCATCACGCCCACCAACCAGCGCAGGTGCCCCAGCTGCACGCCGGTCAGGTAGGCGGTCTCCGGCGTCGCCGCCAAGGCCATCTCCCAGCCGTCGTCCGCCGCCCGCTCGGCCCGCACACGCATGCCCAGCTGCACCTTGCTCTCGAAGTCCGGGATCCGCCGGCGCCAGTAGAAGATGGTCGACAGGCTGGGCATCGTCGGATCGGCCCCGATCCGCGTCAGGCTCTCCCCCTCGCACAGCCGTTCGAAGATCTCGTCCGCCACCTCCTCGCTGTAGGTGAACGCCGGCCCCCGCGTCCCCGCCGGCCGCCCGCCGGCCCGCCGCGCCTCCAAGAGCGCCGCCGCGAAATCCGGCTTCGCCTTCGCCCACTTCGAAACCGCCTCCGGCGTCGGCATGCCCCGCGTCCGGGCGATGTGATAGAGCAGCTCGCCCCGCGCCAGCCGCTTGCACAGCTTCACCGCCAGCTCCGGCGAATAGCGCACATAGGCCCGCCGCTTCTTCCCCTTCCCGCCGCCGCGCCCATGCGCGCTGCCACCGCCAGCGCCACCGCCCGCCTCAAACTGCGCGCAGCCCAAGGCCGCCGCAGGCGGACCCAAGTCCTCCTCAGCCATCGCACCGTCTCTCGATTGTCCCGGAAACCGCGCCGCCCAGCCCCGCCGCAAGGCGCGGGCGCAAGGATCAACGCTACCCGAACCCTCTCAGATTTGCGCGCGAATGTCAAGAACAAAAAAAGAACAAACAGCCTTCACCTCCCCTGTTGCGGCAGCAACGGCGGGAGGGGGACCGACCGCCGAGCCGCAGGCGAAGAGCGGTTGGTGGAGGGGGCGAGCCTCCTCAGCAGCGCTCAAGTCAGCCCGGTCGATCCACTGAGCGTGAGGCTCGCCCCCTCCACCCCGCGCTCTACGGCCGGCTCACGCCGCCCTCGGCGCGCGGTCCCCCTCCCGCCGCTTCGCGGGGGAGGTGAAAGCCGCGCCCACGCCCGTCCGCCAGGACGCACCTCACCCTGAAGGCCACGGTCAGCCCCTGCCGGCCTCTGGAGCTTGGTCAAGGATTGGGCGCGCCGCGCCCAACCGCTCCAGCGGCGGCGCACCAGCGCCGTCCTTGAGGAAGCGGAAGAGGCTGGCATGCTGCGGTGGGGCCGCCCTACGAAGCCGGACGGCGGTTTGTTCAAACGTGCGCTCAGATCCGGTTCACGGACAATCACCGCCAACGTAGCAGGCCGTGCCAAGCATCGCGTAGCAGCCGCTCGGGAGCGCAAGGAGGAGCATCGTCGCCAGCGCGGTCGGCTTCACCCAGGATGGCGGAGATGGTTTCAGGGCCCAAAGGAAAGTCAGCACAGCGCCGGCGAGGATACCAAGCGCCACCCAGTACATGGGGTCGCGGATCGCGAGGAGGGGGTGGGCCATCAAGCAAGTTGACCAAGGCTAAGCTCATTGTCCAGATGGCCTGCTGATCGGCTCACCCACGCGCGCCGACGGCATCCCGGGCATCACCGTCCAGCGGATGGGAAGGCACCTGCATCCAAAAGGCTGGCCAGTTTCGCCAGCATTGGCGTGCCCGCGTACTTCATGCCTTCCCAGGCGGAGTCCGTGTAAAGCAGCCCCGTCCGCATGAGAGCACCGAAGGTTCCGACGACCCAATCGGGTGGCTCGTTGTGGCCCGGTCCAGCGAGCTCGTGCCAAGCTAGGTCGTAGATATTCGCGACGATGTAGGCCTTCGTCGGTGGCTCATTGAGATCCGGCGGCGGTGCATACGCCTTCTGAGCTCGCAAGAGGGCCGCCAGCGCGCGCATCTCGTCGTAGGAAAGGTCGCGCACCATGCGCATCATAGCGCGCACCTCTTCTTCGGTGAGGCCATCCTCGGAAACGCCGTTGATGAGCAGCTCAGCCATAACCTCAAGGTTCAGCTGAGCCGCGCCGTCCTCCGCCGCCCGCAAAAAATCGAATACAAGTGCTGCAGCGCTGTCTTGCGCAATAAGGTGCGGCCGGCCACGGCGAATCCGTCGCCGCAGCGTTTCGCCCGCTTCCCGTAGACGGGCGCGGTGGATCGCTTGAGCGGTCTTGGAAAGCATGCTGAACGGCGTCGGATCTAGGTCGACCAGCTCACCCAGGATTGCTTCGAAGTCAGCCACATCGGCCCCTGAACTCGATTCGTGTTCGCAACTTGATCAGATTATAGATTGGGCGGGTGTGGAGCATGTCGCAGTATGCGCATTGCTCCAGCGATGCTCGCACTGCTGCGGCAGTGCTAACGCCGAGCCCACCCCCACCTTGACTCCCCCTCCCCCCTCCACCACAACCGCCCCAACTCTCGCGGGAGAGACTCCTCCATCGCCATCCGGCGCCGGAGGGGAGCCGAAGGCGCAACCGCCCCGGAAACGCTCAGGCAAAAGGACCGCGACGGGCTGATGAACGCTGGAAAGTTCCTCCCAAGCCCACGGGCCTAGAGGGGGCGCCGAAGGAGCAGAGGGCCGCCGCCCACCGGCGAACCCGAAATCTCTCAGGTCCAAAGGACAGCGGGGGCGCGCAGACGTCGGGACATCCGTCCCGCCGCGCGCCGGATCGTCAGCCGAGGTCACCCGTGTCGAACGCCGAGAATCTCAAGACCACCCCGCTCACCGACGCGCACATCGCGCTGGGCGCCCGCATGGTCCCCTTCGCCGGCTACACCATGCCCGTGCAGTACCCCATGGGCGTGATGCAGGAGCACCTCTGGACCCGCGAGCACGCCGGCCTGTTCGACGTCTCCCACATGGGCCAGGCCCGCCTGCGCGGCGTCTCCCCGCTCTCGGCCTTCGAGGAGGTGGTCCCCGGCGACTTCATCGGCCTGAAGCCCGGCAAGCAGAAGTATTCCGTCCTCCTGAACCCCAAGGGCGGCATCGTCGACGACCTGATGGCTGGCCGGCCCACCGCCCCGGACGGCAGCGTGACTGACGGCCTGTTCGTCATCGTCAACGGCGCCTGCAAGGACAACGACTTCAAGGTCATCGACGACGAGCTGGCCGGCCAGGTCCAGATCGAGCGCCTGGAGGACCGGGCGCTGATGGCGATCCAGGGCCCCGAGGCCGCGGCCGTGGTGCAGAAGCACGTCCCGGCCACGGCCGACATGGTGTTCATGGACATCCGCGCCATGCCCGGCTTCGGGACCGACATCATCATCTCCCGCTCGGGCTATACCGGCGAGGACGGCTACGAGATCTCGGTCCCGGCGTCCGAGGCGGTCCGCGTCTGGAACCTCCTCCTGGAGGACGAGCGGGTCCGTCCCATCGGCCTGGGCGCCCGCGACAGCCTGCGCCTGGAAGCCGGCCTGCCGCTCTACGGCCACGACCTGGACGAGACGGTCAGCCCGGTCGAGGCGGGGCTCACCTTCGCCGTCAACAAGAACCGCCGCGAACAGCGCGACTTCCCGGGCGCCGCGCGCATCGTCAAGGAACTGGCGGAAGGCGCTTCGCGCGCCAAGGTCTGCCTGCGCGTGCTGGAAGGCGCCCCGGCCCGCGAGGGCGCCGAGGTGGCCGACGAGGCCGGGACCGTCATCGGGGTGGTGACCTCCGGCGGCCACTCCCCGGTGCTGAAGGGCGGCATCGCGCTCGCCTTCGTGCCCCCCGCCTTCAAGGCCGTCGGCACGAAGCTCAAGGTCATCGTCCGCGGCAAGGCCCAATCCGCCGAAGTCGTCGCCAGCCCCTTCGTCCCCCACCGCTACGTGCGCAAGGGATGACCATGGCCACGCCCTACGCGCCGCAGGCGCACCCATTCAACCACCAAGACCACCAAGGGGCCGCGATAGTCCCGGCCGCTCGGGCGTCCCTCCGACTCCTTGGTGGTCTTGGTGGTCTTCGTGGTCATCTTAACGGCGCTGACGCGCCCGAGCTTTAGGAGACACACCATGCGCTTCACCAAGGATCACGAGTGGGTCGTCCTCGAGGGCGACGTGGCCACCATCGGCATCACCGCCCACGCCGCCGAGCAGCTGGGCGACGTGGTGTTCGTCGAGACGCCTGAGCCCGGCAAGACCGTGAAGGCCGGCGACGCCTTCGCGGTGGTCGAGAGCGTCAAGGCCGCTTCCGACGTCTACGCCCCCATCTCCGGCGAAGTGGTCGAGGGCAACAAGATCCTGGGCGACGCCCCGGAGACCGTGAACGCCGACCCCGAGAACGGCGGCTGGTTCGCCAAGGTCCGCGTCTCGGACCCGGCCCAGTACGAAGCCCTCATGGACCGCCCCGCCTACGAAGCCTTCCTGGCCACGCAGTAGGCGGCGCGCAGCGCCCGTAGTTCGAACCACGAAAGGCACGAAAACGCCGCCCCGGCCGTCGGGGACCCCTTTCGTGTTTTTCGTGTCTTTCGTGGTTCCAAAATGACAGCGCCTCCGGCGCACAGGACCAACCGCATGCGATATCTCCCCCTCACCCCCGACGACCGCGCCGAGATGCTGGGCGTGATCGGGGCGCCCGACGTCGACGCGCTGTTCGCCGACGTGCCCGCCGCCGCGCGGAAGAAGGACCTGTTCGACCTGCCGCTGCACGCGGGCGAGCTGGAGGTGGAGCGGGAGCTTTCGCAGCTATCGGCCATGAGCCGCCCGGCCGGCGCCGGGCCGTTCTTCTGCGGAGCCGGGGCCTACAAGCACCACGTGCCGGCCACGGTCGACCACATCATCCAGCGGTCGGAGTTCCTGACCAGCTACACGCCCTACCAGCCCGAGATCGCCCAGGGCACGCTGCAGGTGCTGTTCGAGTTCCAGACCCAGGTGGCCGCGCTCACCGGCATGGATGTGGCCAACGCCTCCATGTACGACGGCTCCACCGCCTGCGCCGAAGCCGTGATGATGGCCCAGCGGGTCAACCGCCGGGAGAAGGCCATCCTCTCCGGCGGCCTGCACCCGCACTACGCGGCCACCACCCAGACCATCGCCCACGCCGAGGGCATGGAGATCGTGCGCCTGAAGGCGGCGGTCGACGCGGAAGCCGCCGTCATCGACGCCATCGACGAGCACACCGCCTGCGTCGTGGTCCAGACCCCCAACGTCTTCGGCGTGGTCACCGACGTGACGAAGATCGCCGAGGCGGCCCACGCCAAGGGCGCCCTGTTGATCGTGGTCACGACCGAGGCCGTGTCGTTCGGCCTGCTGAAGACCCCCGGCGAGATGGGCGCCGACATCGCCGTGGCCGAGGGCCAGTCGATCGGCAACGCCCTCAACTACGGCGGCCCCTACGTCGGCCTGTTCGCGGTGCGCGAGAAGCTGGTGCGCAGCATGCCCGGCCGCCTCTGTGGCGAGACCGTCGACGCCGACGGCCGTCGCGGCTACGTCCTGACGCTCTCGACCCGCGAGCAGCACATCCGCCGCGAGAAGGCGACCTCGAACATCTGCACCAACTCGGGCCTCTGCGCGCTGGCCTTCACCATCCACATGACGCTCCTCGGCGGAACGGGGCTGGCGCAACTGGCCCGGATCAACCACGGCAAGGCGCGCGAGCTGAAGGCCGCGGTCGAGGGCGCCGGGCTGGAGGTGCTGACGCCCCGGTTCTTCAACGAGATCGCCGTGCGCGTGAAGGGCTCGGCCGCCGCGCTGGTCGACGACCTGGTGGACCAGGGCATCGTCGCCGGCGTCCCCTACTCGCGCCTCGACCCGCACGCCGGCCTGGACGACGTCCTGTTGCTCTGCGCCACCGAGACCACCACCTCCGACGACATCGCCGCGCTCGCCGCCGCCCTGAAGGCCGCCTGATCATGACCATGCAGAACGTTGGCCGTCCCACCCGTCCCGAAGGCTCGACCGAAAGCACGGGCTTCCAGTCGCTGACCGGCGGCCGCGGACTCCTCCAGGACGAGCCGCTGATCTTCGAGCTTGGCGGCTGGACCAAGACCGGCGTCGACCTGCCGGCCGTCTCCGACGACGCGGGCGACCTGGCCGGCCTGACCCGCGCCGAGCTGCCCTTGCCCGGCCTCTCCGAGCCCGAGGCCATGCGCCACTACGTGCGCCTCAGCCAGAAGAACCACGCCATCGACCTGGCGCTCTACCCGCTGGGCTCGTGCACGATGAAGCACAACCCGCGCCTGAACGAGAAGGCGGCCCGCATGGCCGGCTTCGCCGACCTGCATCCGCTGGCCCCGCAGTCGACGACCCAGGGCGCCCTGGCCCTGATGGACCGCCTGGCCCACTGGCTGAAGACCCTGACCGGCATGCCCGCCGTCGCGCTCTCGCCCAAGGCCGGCGCCCACGGCGAGCTCTGCGGCCTGCTCTGCATCAAGGCCGCCCACGAGGCCGCCGGCCAGGCCCACCGCCGCACCGTCCTCGTCCCCACCTCGGCCCACGGCACCAACCCGGCCACCGCCGCCTTCGTCGGCTACCAGGTCCAGGAAATCGCCCAGACCGAAGACGGACGCGTGGATTTGGCAGATCTAGAATCCAAACTCGGCCCAGATGTCGCCGCGATAATGGTCACCAACCCTAACACATGTGGCCTATTCGAGCGAGACGTTATTGCAATCGCCAAGCTCACACACGCCGCTGGCGCTTACTTCTACTGTGACGGCGCGAATTTCAACGCGATCGTCGGCCGCGTCCGCCCCGGAGATCTGGGCGTCGACGCCATGCACATCAATCTACACAAAACCTTCTCTACCCCCCACGGCGGCGGCGGTCCGGGTGCGGGCCCGGTGGTGCTCTCAGACGCCCTGGCGGCCTTCGCCCCAGCGCCCTGGGTCGTCAGCGGCCCCGACGGCCTCAAGCTGGTCGAGGAAGCCGTGGACGAGGCCGCCAGCGCCTTCGGCCGCATGAGCGCCTTCCACGGCCAGATGGGCATGTTCGTCCGCGCGTACGCCTACATGCGCAGCCACGGCTCGGACGGCTTGCGGCAGGTAGCCGAGGACGCCGTCCTCAACGCCAACTACATCAAGGCCCGCCTCTCCGACGTCATGAGCCCGGCCTTCCCGGACGGCCCCTGCATGCACGAGGCCCTGTTCGACGACGCCTGGCTCGATGGTACAGGCGTGACCACCCTCGATTTCGCCAAGGCGATGATCGACGAGGGTTTCCATCCCATGACCATGTACTTCCCGCTCGTGGTGCATGGCGCGATGCTGATCGAGCCGACCGAGACGGAGTCGAAGCGCGAACTGGACCGCTTCTGCGACGCGCTGCGCGCCTTGGCCGCAGCCGCGAAGGTGGGAGACGTCGATCGCTTCAAGGGCGCGCCGCACCTGGCCCCCATGCGGCGGCTGGACGAGACCCTTGCCGCACGCAAGCCGAAGCTGACTTGGAAGCCGGATCAGGCAACAAGCTAAACCATGGGATTTGCACGGAAAACTGTGCCGATCTGTGACAGTCCTGCACGAGGGTGTGGCGCCGGCGCCATGCCTGGGGGAATAGGGGCGCGTTAGCAAAATTTAACGGCACGGCGTCTTTACGATTCTCCGGTACGTACGCATATGAGGCTTGTGACGGCGGAACCTCCCCGCTTCGCCGCGCGCCCCCCAGGACTACCAAGTGACTTTCGCCATGCCCTCTTTGCGCGTCTATCGCGCCACGGACGATCTCGCGCGCGAGATTGCCGGCCGCATCAAGCGGTTCGGGCTGGTGCTGCTTGGCTTCGCCATCATCGTCGCGGGCATCGCCATCGCGCCCCTGCCGGGTCCCGGCGGGATCCCGGTGATCGTGGTCGGCCTGATGATCGTCCTGAAGAACTCCTTCAAGGCTCGCCGCCAGTTCGTCCGGCTGCATCGGGCGCATCCCAAGATGCTGTACCCGATCCGCCGCCTGCTGCGTCGCGACCCGGAGTTCGTGGCGCTGTTCTACCACCAGACGCTGCGGGTAGAGCGGATCCTCCTGCCGAAGCGGATTCGCTTCGCCAAGAGCCTGCGCCGCCGGTTCCGCCGCTCCACGGTCGCCGCCTAAGCCCCATCGTTCCAGGCTCACGCATGGACTTCTGGCGGTAGCTCGCGGCGGGCTGGCCGGCGTCTGCGCACGGCCTCGCAAGCGGGACGTCGCAGGGACGGCGGGATGTGTGGAGGCGGAGGTGCGCCCACGAACCCCACAATGCTCAAGGACAGGTCGGAAATCCGGCGCGTCTCCCCAGGCGGAGCGCCGCGAACTGTTCATGTGATTGTGGGGTTCGTGGACAGGTCACGGGCGCGCGGAGTTCCCCAACGCCGGGCGTCCGGACACGGGCCGCGCTACGCGAGCGCGGACCCGATCTCGTGGACTATTGCAGCTTCCCCGCCAGTTGGCCGATGGCCTTGTCGATCAGCGGGTCGCTCTTGGCGCCGGCCAGGCGGGCGACCAGCACCTGCTCAGCCATCTGCGCGGCCAGTTCGGCGGCCGCGGCGCGGACCTCGGCTTCGGCCTGAGCCTCGGCCTGGGCGATCTTGCGCTCGGCCATCTGGCCGCGGCGCTCCAGTTGTTCGGCGAGCTTCGTCTTGGCCTCGGACTGCAGGCGCGCGGCCTCGTCCTTGGCGTTGGCGAGGATCTCGGCGGCCAGCTTGTCGGCCGCCTCCTTCTGGGCGTTGACTTGGGCCAGCAGGGCCTGGGCCTCGCTGCGAAGCGCGTTGGCTTCGTCGAGCTGGGCCTGAACCTTGGCGCCCGCGTCGCCCAGCGCCTTCCAGGCGAACTTGTGGACCCCGGCCATCACCAGGATGCCAAGGAAGACCACGAAGGCGACGCCGACCCAGAAGTGGGCGTCGAGCAGCAGTTCCATCGGTTATCCCTTCGCCGCGGCGAGCTCAGCGGCCGTCGCGGTCTTGCCGGTCAGCTTCTGGACGATCGCCTGGGCGGTGTCGGCGGCGATGCCGGCGACGTTGCTCATGGCGGCCTCGCGAGCCTTGGCGATACGGGCCTCGGCCTCGGCGCCGGTGGCGGCCAGTTTGGCCTCCTCCTCGGCGAGGCGGGCGGCGATTTCGGCCTGGGCCTTGGCCCGGGCTTCGGCGCCGACCTTCTGCGCCGCGGCGCGGGCCTGGGCCGCTTCGGCGGCGGCCGCAGCGGCTTGCGCGTCGGCCTCGTCTTTCATGCGGCGCGCGTCGGCGATGTCGCCGGCGATCTTGCCTTCCCGGGCGTCGATGGTCCCGCCCACCTTCGGCACGGCGACCAAGCGCATGAACGCCAGCACCACGAAGAAGATGATCAGGAACCAGGCGATCTGGCCCGGCCACTGCGAGAAGTCGAACTGCGGAAGTCCGCCTTCGGCATGGTCGCCGGCCGGGGTAGCGCCTTCGTGCGCGCCCGTGGCGGCGGCCTCATGGCCCGGCGCGGCGGGCATGGAGCCCGCGGCGGCCGTATGGTCTTCAGTCTGCATCGCCATGGGGGCGCCTAGGCGTCCTCTCTTAGCCGAACAGGATGATCAGCGAGACGACGAACGAGAACAGGCCCATGGTTTCCGTCAGCGCCATGCCGAGGAACAGCATGGTCTGCTGGCTGGCGGCGGCCGACGGGTTGCGGATCGCGGCTTGCAGGTAGTTACCGAACAGGCTGCCCAGGCCAATACCGGCCCCGATCATGCCCGAGGTGGCGAGGCCAGCGCCGATCAGCTTCGCGGCTTCAGCTTCCATTTGAGTAGTCCCCTTGAAGGTAGGTGTTGGGTTAGTGGCCGTGACCGAAGTTCACGACCTCGTTGAGGTAGACCGTGGCCAGCGCGGTGAACACGAAGGCCTGCAGGAGCGCCACCACCAACTCGAGGCCGGTCAGGCCGACGATCATGGCGAAGGAAAGAGCGCTCGGGACGAACAGGAGCGTCGAGAGGCCGCCCGAGAGAGCCGCCAGGCCCAGCGCGACGACGAAGGCGCCGAACAGGCTCATCACGACGTGGCCGCCCAGCATGTTGCCGAACAGACGCATCGCCAGGGTCACCGGGCGCACGAAGTAGGAGATCATCTCGATCGGCACCATGAAGATCAGCAGCGGCAGCGGCATGCCGCTGGGCGCGAACAGGCCCAGGAACTTCGGGCCGTGCTTGATGAAGCCGAGGAAGAAGACGCTGAAGAAGGTGAGCACCGCGAGCGTCGCGGTGATCGCGAGCTGCGAGGTCACGGTGAACGTGAGGGTCAGGCCGCCCAGGTTGCCGATCGCCAGCAACACGCCCATCAGGTTCAGGACAAGGATGACCATGAACAGCGTGAACAGATACGGAATGTAGGGCTTGCCCTCGTGCCCGATGATCGGGGTCACCAGAACCTTGTCGACGATGTTGTAGAGGCTTTCGGCCAGCGCCTGGCCGCGGTTCGGCACGAGCTGGCCCTTTGCGGTCAGGGCGAAGAACACCATGAGGATCAGCGCGCCGGCGATCATGCTGGCCACCGAGTTGGTGATCGACATGTCCACGGTCAGGCCGCCGAGTTGGAAAACCGGACCGTCCCAGATCTTGTGGATCAGGAACTGGTGCATCGGTTCGATGGCAGGTTGTTCCGCCATTAGCGTCCTCTAGCCCTCATCCTCGTCGGCCTCGGCGGGCGTGCGCCCGGCGTTCGCCGTCGTCGCTTCTCTTGTCGCCTTCGCCGCGGATCGCACCGCGACAAAGATGGAAACTCCCGAACCCACCAGCAGTCCGATGATCAGACCGAGCGGCGCCGGAGTGATGAAGCGATCCGCAAGCCAGCCCAAGCCGGCTCCCATCAGCACCCCACCCACCACTTCACCGAGGAAGCGGTAACCCTGCGCCATGGCCCGGTGAGCGTCTCCGCTCTCGCGTCGGGCCTGCGCCGCCTCCGCCGCAGCGAGCCGTTGGTCGAGGCTTGGCGCCTCGGCGTTCGGCTCGTGATCCGGGCGCATGCGTGGAATGGCCTTACGACCGCCACGTCGCCGCCACGGCGGGGGCTTCAGGTCGCGCGGAACCTATAGATGGGTGTGCAGTGCGTCAAGGCTAGTCAGCCCGCCCGTAGCGCGCTGTTTTATTTAGTGTTTTTCGGAGCCGCGACAGCTTGACCAAGTGGACGCTACGTCACTGGGCCGCCATGGCCTCGGCTTGCCGCAGGTCCACGGAGACCAGTTGCGACACGCCCCGCTCGGCCATGGTCACTCCGAACAGCCGATCGGTCCGCGCCATGGTGACCGGGTTGTGGGTGATGACGATGAAGCGGGTCTCGGTGCGCCGGCACATTTCGTCGACCATGTTGCAGAAGCGGTCGACGTTGGCGTCGTCGAGGGGGGCGTCCACCTCGTCCAGCACGCAGATCGGCGCCGGTTGGGCCAGGAACACCGCGAAGATCAGCGCCGAGGCCGTCAGGGCCTGCTCGCCCCCGCTCATCAGGCTCATGGTCGCCAGGCGCTTTCCGGGCGGGCAGGCGAAGATCTCGAGGCCCGCTTCCAGCGGGTCGTCCGATTCGACCAGGCGCAGCTCGGCCTGGCCGCCATTGAACAGGGCGGAGAACAGAGTCTTGAAATGCTCGTTGATGACGCCGAACGCCGCCGTCAACCGCTCGCGGCCCTCGTGGTTGAGCTCGTCGATGCCCTGGCGCAGCCGCGCGATCGCCCCAGTGAGGTCGGCGCGCTCGACATTCATGGTCTCGAGCCGGGCCGCGAGTTCCTGAGCCTCTTCCTCGGCCCGCAGGTTCACCGGGCCGATTCCCTCGCGCTGGCGCTCCAGGTTGAAGAGGTGAGCCTCCATGCCATCGGCGTCGGCGGGAATCGCCACCGCCTCGTCCGCCAGCTTGCGGCCCAGCTCCTCGGGCTCCATCCGGGCGGCCTCGCGGATGTTCTCCGCCACCTCCTTCAGGCGCTCGACGGCGGCTTCGGAGTGGGCCGAGAGACTGGCGCGCAGCTCACGGGCTTCCGACGCGGCGGCCTCGGTGGCGCGAAGGCCCCGGTCGGCCTCGGTCCGCTCGTGCTCGGCGGCGGCCAGGGCGTCCGAGGTCTTGGCCCGCCGCGCTTCCGCCGCGCCCAGTTCATCCAGCAATGCGGATTTGCGGGCCTCCAGGGTCGACGGCGCGTCCTGAGCGGCCATCAGGGCGGCGTGGGCCTTGGCGCGCGCCTCGTCCAGTTGCGCCACCCGCTTGCCGGCCGCGCCCGAGCGGCGGACCCAGTCGTCGTGCTCGCGGGTCAGGGTCTCGAGGCGCCGCGCGCGTCCGTCACGCTCGCGGATCTCCATTTCGTAGGCCGAGCGGGCCTGAGCGGCGGCCTCGCGGGCGGGGCCGGCCGCTGCGCGGGCGGCGGCCAAGGCCTCAGCGACGCCGGTCGCCTCGCCTTCCCCGCCTGCCTCGGCCATCACGGCGGCGAGCTGGGCCTCGTGTTCGGCGTACTCCGCCTCGAACCGGCCGATCAGGTCGTCCAGGGACGCAGCGCGGGCCTCCTTCAGCGCCGCCTCGCGTTCGAAGCGCTCCAGCGCCGCGCGCGCCTGGCTCGCCCTCTGCTCCAGCGCCGGGGGCTCGCGCCGGGCCAGCCGCAGCGCCTCATCGGCGGCGCGCACGCGGTTCATCGCCGCCGTGGCGGCTTCCCGCGCCGCCGTCGCCTTCGGCTCGAGCTTCTCGATCTCGGCCTCGACCTCCGCCAGCCGGGTCTTCTGCTCCAGGCGCACCGCCGCCGGCTTCGGGGCCTCGGCCTTCGCGGTGAAGCCGTCCCAGCGCCAGAGGTCACCCTCGCGGGACACCAACCGGCCACCGGGGACGAGCTGCTTCTGCAGGCGGTCGCCGTCGGCGCGGTCGACTAGGGCGACGTAGGCGAGGCGAGCCGCGAGGACCGCCGGAACCTTCACCAGCGGGCCCAGCGGCGTGGCGCCGTCGGGCCAGCCCGGAGCCGGCGCCTCGCGGCCGCCCCAGTATGCGGGAGCGGCGGGATCGAGCGAGGCGTCGAGGTCGTCCCCGAACGCCGCCGCCAGGGCCTTCTCATAGCCGCGATCGGGCGCGACCGAATCCAGGGCGGGAGCGAAGCCGCCGCGTTTGGCCTGGGCGACCAGCGCCGCCAGGGCGCGCGCCTCGGCGGTGTAGCGGCCGAGCTGCTCCTCCAGCTTGCGCGCCGCGTCGCGCGCGATCCCCTCGGCCTCGTTGGCCTTGGCGCGCTCGTCCTCTGCCGTCTCCAGCGCGGCGCGCGCGGCGGACAAGGCGGCCTCGGCGGCTTCCAGCGCAGCCCTCGCCTCGGCCGCCTGCGGGTTGAGGATCGGTCCCAGCGCCTGACGTTCCTGCTTGGCCTGGTCCAGCGCCCGGCGGGTGCGGGCGACCCGGCCCTGGGCTTCTTCGACGCGGGCGCGGGCGGCGCGGCGCTGCGCCTCCTGGGCCGCCAGTTCCCCGGCCAGCCGTTCGACCTCGGCGTCGGCCGCCGCGCGCGCGACCTCGGCGGCGCGGGCGGCTTCTTCCAGCTCGGGCCCCCGTTCGGGCGCGGCGGCGATCTGGCCCTGCAGCGCCTCGAGATCCTGGGCCAGGCGCTTCAGAGCCACCTCGGCGTCCTCGGTGATGTGCGCCTCCCGGGCGCGGTCGGCGTCGATCCGCTCCAGGTCGCCGGTCAGGCGGGCCAGCTCGGCGGCGTGCGCCTCCTCCTCGCGTTCCAGCCGGTCCTTGTCGATGGCCAGCTTGTGCAGGACGGCCGCGGCGATGGTCTCGGCCTCCCGCAGGGGCTTCAGCGCCGCCTCGGCCTCGGCCGCACGGGTCGTGGCCGCCGCCGCCGAGCGCGCGGTCTCTTCCACCGCCCGGATCGCCGCCTGCGCCTCGGCGACCAGCCGGCCAGCCGTCGCCTGCGCCTGGCTCCACTTGGCGTAGAGCACGGCGCCCTGCAGCGCGCGGATCTCGGCCGACAGGCGCTTGTAACGTTCGGCCTGGCGCGCCTCGCGCTTCAGCCTGTTGAGGCTGGCCTCGAGTTCCTGAGCCACGTCGTCCAGGCGGGTCAGGTTGGTCTCGGCCGCCTTCAGCCGCAGCTCGGCCTCGTGCCGCCGCGAATGGAGGCCCGAGACCCCCGCCGCCTCTTCCAGGATCAGCCGCCGGTTCTGCGGCTTGGCCGCGATCAGTTCCGAGATCTGCCCCTGGCGCACCAGCGCCGGCGAGCTCGCGCCGGTGGAGGCGTCGGCGAACAGCAGCTGGACGTCGCGGGCGCGCACCTCGCGGCCGTTGATCCGGTAGGTAGAGCCCGCCCCGCGATCGATCCGCCGGACCACCTCGATCACCGGGTGATCGTTGAACGCCGGCGGCGCACGGCGTTCGGAATTGTCGATCGTGAGCGCGACCTCGGCGTGATTGCGGCCGGGCCGGTTGGCGGCGCCGGCGAAGATCACGTCGTCCATTCCGCCGGCCCGCATAGCCTTGGCGGAATTGGCGCCCATCACCCAGCGCAGGGCCTCCAGCAGGTTCGACTTCCCGCAGCCGTTCGGCCCGACGATGCCCGTGAGTCCTGGCTCGATCCGGAACTCGGTCGGATCGACGAAGGACTTGAAGCCCGCGAGCCTGAGCCGCTGGAAGTGCACCGCTGCTAGCGCCTCCCGCTCGGCTTGGCCGCCTTCGCGATGGCGGCGTCCAGGTCGGCCAGGGTCGGCACTTCCTGGTTGGAGAGCTGCACGCCGTTGACGAAGAACGTCGGCGTGCCGGTCACCTTGTCGGTCCCCGTGGCGTATTCCAGGCGGCCCTGCAGGGCTTCCTGGGCCTTCTCGTCGGTGATGCAGGCCTCGAACTGGGCCTCGGTCAGGCCATTGTTCTTGGCGATCTCGACGAAGATCGGCTTGATGTTCCCCTGCTGCCAGCGGGCCTGGCTGGCAAAGACCTCATCGACGATCTTGAAGTAGCTGGCGGGGTCGCCCTTGCAGCGGGCCATCATGAATCCCGCCGCGGCCACCTGGGCGGGCGCCGTCAACAGCTCGCGCAGCGTGAAGTGGACGCGGCCGGTGTCGATGTACTTGACCTTGAACGCCGGGAAGACGTCGCGGTGGAAATGCGCGCAGTGCGGGCAGGTCAGCGACAGGTACTCGACCACATGGATCGGAGCCTTGGGATTGCCCAGGCTCATGTCGCCCGCCGCCGGCTTGTACTGCGCCCAGGCCGGCGCAGCCGCGCCGGCCGCAACGGCGGCGGCTGCTGCGATGGCTGCGCGGCGGGTCAGGACGCCCATGGCTACTTGCCGACTCCGGCGATCGCGGCGTCGAGCTCCTGGAGGGTCAGTTCACCCTCCTTCAGCTTCTTACCGTTGATGAAGAAGGTCGGGGTCGAGGTGATGTTCCGGTCCTTCTGGGCCTTCTCGATGCGCTTGTTCAGCGCCGTCGCGGCAGCCTCGTCCTGGACGCACTTGTTGAACTGTTCCTCGGTCATCCCCGCCGATTGAGCCACCTTCAGCAAGGTGCCGCGCGCGTCGCCGGTCCGGTACATCTCTTCCTGGCTGTGGAAGAGGGCGTCGATCACGCTGAAGTACTTGTCCTTGCCGGCGCAGCGGGCGACGAGCACGCCGGCGGCGGCCACCGCTTCAGGCGGCGTCAGGAACTCGTGGTAGACCCACTTCACCTTGCCGGTGTCGATGTACTTGGCCTTGACCTGCGGCATGACCTCCAGCGCGAACCGGCCACAGTGGCTGCAGGTGGTGGAAGCGTATTCCTCGATGGTGATGGGCGCGTCGGCCTTGCCCATGGTCATGGCTTCGGTCGTGTCGGGCCCGCCGCCACCGGCCTTGGTGCAGCTCGCGAGCGCCAGCGCCGCGCCCGCGGCGGCGGCGACCATCAGGAGACGGCGGCTGAGGATCGACATCGAAGACCTTCCGGAGGTTCTGAACAAAGGATTAAAGCGCGATTCCCGCGCGGCCCAAGCAACCCTCTCGTGAGAGGCGCTGGCGGACATGCCGATGAGACCGCGGCGGATATGTGTCAACCTTGGCCGTTGCGCTTCAGCACGCCGCGGCCCAGGGCCATGAGCGCGTCCTTCAGCTTTCCGTCGGGCGCCTCGGCCAGTCCCGCCGCAAGCCTGGCCTCTGCTGCGGCGTCCAGAGGGGCGGCGCGGCGGCGGGGCGGGGCGGCTTCGGGCTTGTGCTGCAGCGGCCCCTGCACGATCCGCAGCTTCTGGACCGCCTCGGGCCCCAGGAACAGGTTCACCCGCGCCAGGATCTCGTGCGCCTGGTGCTGGATGATCGCCGCGGACGGGCCCGCCACGCGGATCTCCAGCGAGGACGGCCCGCCGTTGCGGCCCTTGACCAGCTTCACCGGCTCGGTTCGCCGCGCGATCTCCGGCCCGACCACCTCACGCCAGCGGGCAGTCAGCGCGCCCGCGCCCTGGCCGAAGCGGCCGTCCATCTCGCGAAGGAACGCGCGCAGCGCCCGCCCGGCCGGCGGCGCGGGCTTGTGCGGCGGCCGCGTGCGCTTCGTCGCCAGGATGCGTAGCGCCTCGTCGCGTGTGGGAAGCTGGCGGGCCATGTCTCCTAGCCTAGCGCGCCCAGACGCTCGAGCCACCACTGATTGAGCTGCCAGATCGAGCGTTCCAGCGGCGACAACCTGCCCTGGACGGTCATGGGCGCGTTGAGGCCCCGCCAAACCAGGTCGTTAGCCGCGATGTCCTCTTGGTGGACGTGGGCGGTGAACTGCTCCGAAGCCTCCGCGATCCCCTCGAAGCCCTCGATCTCCAGGGCCGTGCGGGGCACGCACACGTGGATCTTCAGCGTGAAACGGCCGGCGGCCTCGGGGAGCACTTGGTACCAAGCCATGCCGCTCCCATGCAGGGCGAACATGAAGTGCGGGAAGGCCACCGCCGCGAACAGGGCCCCCGCCTGCCACGGCTCCAGCCCCTGGACGAGGCCTTCGTGCGGCCCGTCCGGATCGGCCGCCGGCATGTGCAGGATCGACCAGGGCCCGCCGTTGTCCGGAACCTTGGAGTCACGGGCGTGGAAGACAGGCTCGAACGTGTGGGCGTGGATCCCGATGTGGTGGTAGGCCTCCATGAAGTTCTCGACGAGAACCTTCCAGTTCCAGCCGCTTTCGTACGTCAGCGTCCGGACCACAACCATGTCGGCCATGGCGTAGTTGGCGAAATAGCACCGGAGGCCTTCGGCCTGTCGGCCGAAAGTCTCCGCGTCCGGGTCGAAGTTGGCCAGGATGAAGCCTTCCCAGACCTCCGTGCGGATCTGCGGCAGGCGGCAAGCTCCGGGCTCGAAGCCCTCCGCGCCCTCCATCAGCGGCGCGGCCACCAACTGGCCCGCCGTGTCGTAGCCCCAGGCGTGGTAGGGGCAGGTGAACAATTTCCTCCGGCCGGCGCCTTCCGCCAGCGGCGCGGCGCGGTGCAGGCAGACGTTCGACATCACCCGGAACTGTCCATCGGTCCCGTGCACCACGAGCAGGGGCTGGCCCAGGACGTCCAGCGCCTGAAAGTCGCCGGGTTCCGGGAGCTGATCGACGCGGGCGAGTGGAAGCCAGCTGCGCCGGAAGATTCTATCGACCTCGAGGTCATGGATCTCCGGGAGCACATAGGCCGCCGGCGGCAGGGTCCAGGCCTGATCCAGCGGGAGGGCCACCCGTTCCAGCTCCGCCGCCGAGATTCCTGGAAGCCCGTTCAACGCCATGTCGCGCCCCTAGCCTGGCCATCTTCCCAACTCTACCGTTCGTTCCGTCGCGTTGGGCAACCCTTCGCGAGCGGCCGCGCGAGTGGTAGGCGAGGCCCGTGGCTCCCGACACGCTCCGCACCCAACTCCTCGCCTGGTACGACGCCGGCGCCCGCGACCTGCCGTGGCGGGTGCGCCCGGCCGACCATGCCGCCGGCGTGCGGGCCGATCCCTACCGGGTCTGGCTGTCCGAGGTGATGCTGCAGCAGACCACCGTGCCGCACGCCACGCCCTACTTCCTGAAGTTTACCGCTCGCTGGCCAACGGTCGTCGACCTGGCCGACGAGGCGGACGGAGAGGTCATGGCCGCCTGGGCCGGCCTCGGCTACTACGCCCGCGCCCGCAACCTGCTGGCCTGCGCCCGGGCCGTGGCGGGTGACCATGGCGGCGTCTTTCCAGACACCGAGGAAGGCCTGCGCGGCCTGCCCGGCCTCGGCCCCTATACGGCCGCCGCGGTCGGAGCGATCGCGTTCGACCTGCCCACCAACGTCGTCGACGGCAACGTCGAGCGCGTGATGGCCCGCCTCTTCGCGGTGGAGCAACCGCTTCCCGACGCCAAGCCGGAGCTGAAGCGCCTGGCCGCAACCCTGGTCCGGGACGATCGGCCGGGCGACTGGGCGCAGGCGCTGATGGACCTGGGCGCCACGACCTGCCGGCCCAAGGCGCCGCTCTGCGACCGATGCCCGATCGCCGAACACTGCGCGGGCCTCGCCACCGGCACGCCTGAGACCTATCCCCGCAAGATCGCCAAGGCCGAGCGGCCGCACCGCCACGGGGTGGCTTACGTCCTCACGCGTGGCGACCAGGTGGCGCTGGTGCGCCGCCCGCCCAAGGGCCTGCTCGGCGGGATGCTGGCGTTGCCCACCAGCGAGTGGCGCGCGGCGCGCTGGGACGACGACGAGGCCGCCCGCGCCGCGCCGACGGCCGCCGACTGGCGCAGCGTCGGCGAGGTGGAGCACGGCTTCACCCACTTCACGCTGACGCTCCGTCTGCTCCGCGCCGAGGGCGGCGCGGACGGCGTCATCTGGAGCCCGCGCCGCGATCTCGACGCCCTGCCCAGCGTCTTCCTGAAGGCCGCCCGGGCGGGGCTGATGAACCTGCTCTAGACGGCCGCCTTCGGCGCGCGTGGGAACACGAACGCGAGGGTGATCAGCGCCACCACCGAGGCCAAAAGCGCCGTGGCCGGGATCGCGGGCACGCCGAAGCTCGCCAGGGCGGCTCCCCCCATCGTCGCGCCCAACGCTTGGCCCATTGCGAACACCGAGCCATTCAGCGCCAGGGCCACCGGTGCGCCGTGGGTCATCTGGATCAGCCGCGACTGGGTCACCGGCGAGATCGAGAACAGCGCCGTCGCGGCCAGGAACACCGCCGCCAGCACCAGTCCGTCGATGGCATAGCCGTGCGGCAGCAGGTGGTGCGTCGCCGACAGGTGCAGTGTCATGGCCACCGCCTGCAGCCCGATGCATTGCAGCACCCACGCCTTGCCCGCGCCCCGGTCGGCCGCGCGCCCGCCCAGCCACAGGCCCATGGCCGCGCCGAAGCCGATCATCGACTGGAACACCGCGACGCCCGCACCGGTAATGCCCGTGCCCACCCGCACGATCGGCGCAATGTAGAGGTTCAGCGTCATGTTGGCGGCGAAGGTCAGAAAGCTGGTGAGGTACAGCGGCCAGATTCCCCGCAGGTCGAGCTTGCCGCCTTCGCGCTTGGGCGGCGCAGGCACGCTGGGCAGGAAGATCGCCACCGCGACCAGAGCCACGGCCGCCAGCACCGCGGCGACCACGAACGTCGCCCGCCAGCCGAACATCGCGCCCGCGACACTGCCGATCGGGATGCCGATGACAAACGCCAGCGTCATGCCGCCCGACACCATCGCCAACGCCGAGCCGCGCCGCTCGGGCGGAACCAGCGAAGCGGCGGCCACGCTGGCCGCCGGCCCGGACATGGCCCCGGCCACGCCGGCCAGGGCGCGCACCACCAGCAGGGTCTCGAAGTTGGGCGCGACGGCGCAGGCCAGGTGCAGCACCAGGCCGATCACCAGGCCCAGGATGACCACGAACCGCCGGTCCAGCCGCCCCAGGCCCCAGGCCACCACCGGCCCCAGCGCAGCCGAGGTCAGCACATAGGCCGTCTGAAGCTGGCCCGCGACGGCGGTGGAGACGCCAAGGTCGGCAGCCATCGTCTCCAGCATGCCGGCGAAGATGAACGCCGCCGAACCAAAGGCGAAGGTGCACAGCGTCAGGACATAGATGCGCGGATTCACCGCCGACGCCCGCCCATCACGCATCCCCCGTCAAACACCTGTTTGGATCAGGTTGGCCGAAGAACCGGTACGGGGCTAGGGGGTAAGTGCGCCTAGGCTGGCATCTGCGCGCGGACCTTCGCCCGCAGCACGTCGATCGGGGCCAGGCCCTTGTCGGTCTTGAAGTGCCAGTAGGTCCAGCCGTTGCAAGCCGGCGCCGACTGCACCATCGCGCCCACCTTGTGGATCGAGCCGGCCAGCTCGCCCACCACCAGGCTGCCGTCGGCGCGCACCCTCGCCGCGTTCTTGCCGCGCGGGCAGTAGAGCACGTCGCCCGCCCGCAGCAGCCCCGCCTCGACCAGGCTGCCGAACGGAACGCGCGGCTCGGCGCGCTTGGATCCGGTGACCGCCATCTCGTCGGCTGTCGCGGGAATCACCTTGGCGATCCGCTGCTCGGCGATCCTCGCGTAACCTTCCTCGCGCTCGATGCCGATGAACTTGCGGCCCAGCCGGCGCGCCACCGCGCCCGTGGTGCCGGTGCCGAAGAACGGGTCCAGGATGATGTCGCCCGGCTTGGTCGACGACATGATCACCCGGTGCAGCAGCGCCTCCGGCTTCTGGGTCGGGTGGGCCTTGGTTCCCGTCTCGTCCTTCAGCCGCTCCTCGCCGGTGCACAGCGGCAGCGTCCAGTCCGAGCGCATCTGCAGCTCGTCGTTCGCCATCTTCATGGCGTCGTAGTTGAAGGTATACCGCCGGCCGCCCCGGGCCTTGGACGCCCAGATCAGCGTCTCGTGGGCGTTGGTGAAGCGCGTACCCTTGAAGTTCGGCATCGGGTTCGACTTGCGCCAGACGATGTCGTTCAGGATCCAGAACCCGAGATCCTGCAGCGTCGCGCCGACGCGGAAGATGTTGTGGTAGCTGCCGATCACCCAGAGGGCGCCGTCGTCCTTGAGCACCCGCCGGCATTCGCGCAGCCAAGCCTTGGTGAAGGTGTCGTAGGCCTCGAAGCTCTCGAACTGGTCCCACTCGTCGTCGACGGCGTCGACCTTCGAGTTGTCCGGCCGCAGCAGGTCGCCCCCAAGCTGCAGGTTGTAGGGCGGATCGGCGAACACCAGGTCGACCGACCTGTCGGGGAGCTTCTTCAGCTCCTCCAGGCAATCGCCCTGCAGAATGGCGTCAACCGGCAGCCCCATGGCCCAACCTCACGAAACAGAAGGCTGAATCCTCAGGCCGACATGGTGAACAGGCCGTCAACGCCGGCCGTCAAACGCAAACTTAGGCAGCCATCGTGGCGTTGACGTGCGGCTCGAGGGCGCCCAGCAGCTGCGGCACCGAGACCGGCTTGTTCAGGTGGCCGTCGGCGCCGGCCGCCTTGCCGGCGTCTACGTGCTCCTGCAGGCCGTTGGCCGAGACGATCAGGATCGGCATCCGCTGGCGGCCGGTCTCGGCCTCCCAGGCGCGGATCAGGCGCGTCGCCTCGAAGCCGTCCATAACCGGCATCTGAATGTCCATCAGTATGGCGTCGAAGCCGCCGGTCTTGGCGGCGTCCACCGCCTCGGCGCCGTTCACCACCTCGGCATGCTTGATCTCGGCCGAATCCAGGATCAGGCCCAGGACCTGGCGATTGATGTCGTTGTCGTCGACCACGAGCACGCGGAAGGCGCTCTCCGCACGGTCTTCGGTCGCCAAGGCCACCGGCGCCACGTCGTCGGCCAGCATCGGCAGGTCCAGGGTGAAGCTGAAGGTCGAGCCTTGGCCAGGCGTGCTGGCGCAGTCCAGCACCCCGCCCATGAGGCCGACATAGTCGCGGCAGATGGCCAGCCCCAGACCCGCCCCGCCGTGACGGCGCGTCGAGCTGCCGTCGGCCTGACGGAAGGCGCCCAGCAGATCGGCCTTGGTCGCTTCGTCGAAGCCCACCCCGGTGTCGCGCACCTGGAACGTCACCTTGTCGCCGTCGCGCGCCAGCCGGATCACCGCCTGGCCGGCATCGGTGAATTTCACCGCATTGCTGATGAGGTTGCCCAGGATCTGCTGCAGCCGCATGCCGTCGCAGTTCACCCGCCCGCCGGCGCCGCACGCCACCTCGAGCCAGATGCCAAGGCCCTTCTGTTCGGCCTGCGGCGCGTAGAGCGCCACCACCGACTGCGCCAGTTCGCTCAGCGACGTGGGTTCGGGGCGCAGTTCGGCCATCCCGGCCTCCGCGCGCGCCACGTCCAGCAGGTCGCTCAGCAGCGAATTCAGCATTCCGCCGGACGCCTTGATCACGCCGACCAGCTCCTGCTGCTTGGCCGACAGGCCGCTGGCCACCAGGACGTCGGCGATGCCCAGCACCCCGTTCAGCGGCGTGCGGATCTCATGGCTCATGTTGGCCAGGAACTGGCTCTTCGCGCGGTTGGCGGCCTCGGCCGCATCGCGCGCTTCAGCCAGCACGCGGGCCGACTCGCGCTGCTCGGTCACGTCGCTCATCTTGGAGACGCCGCCGCCGTCCTGGGTCGAGAACGACTGGTGGCGGATCCAGCGGCCGTCGGGCAGCTTCAGCTCCAGGCCCGAGGCGCGACCCTTCTGGAAATAGTTGGCCAGCGGCGCGTCCCCGCCGAACTCGGCCTGCACCTCCCACCCCGCGGCGAACACCTTCGTCGCGATGTCTTCGCGGCGCATGCCTTCGACCATCTCGATACCGGCGGCCGACATCAGCTCGCCGTAGGCCTTGTTCCAGGAAAGGATCCGACCGTCCGGGTCGTAGAAGGCCAGGCCCGACGTCACCGCGTCCAGCGCGTCCCGCAGCCCCGCCAGGGTCGAACGGCGGCCCAGCGCCTGCATCCAGATCAGGCCGGACGTCGCCGAGAGGATCAGCGCGACCAGGATCACCGTGGCGAACGCAAGGGTGTCGCGACCGGCGAGCTGCGCCGGCAACGCCAGCGTCGGGTCGGGCGCCAGGCGCACGGCCGTCATGGCGGTGAAGTGAAGGCCAACGATCGCCAGCACCAGGGCGCCGGCCGGCGCCATGACCGCCCAGCGGCGGCTGGCGCGCGAACGCACATAGAAGGCGGCGCCCGCGCCGAGCACGCCGACCACGATGGCGGCGATCACATAGGCCGGGTCCCATTCGATCCGCGCCTGCGCGCGCATGGCTCCGATCCCCATGAAGTGCATGGCGGCGACCGCGAAGCCCGCCAGGCCTCCGCCCGCCACCGCGGTCGCGCGGTTGTCGCGATAGACCGGCACGGCGAAACCCACGCCCATGCCGACGACGGCGGTCAGCCAGGACGCGGCAGTCGTCCAGGGTTCGTATCCCATGGGCACGTGCGGCTCGTAGGCGAGCATGGCGATGAAGTGCGTCGCCCACACGGCCGAGCCCGCGACGACGCCGGTCAGTCCGGACCAGGCCCAGCGCATCGCCGAACCGGCCGCCTGCAGGCTGCGCAGATGGAAACCGAACGCGGCGGCGCAGCCGGAGGCGCACACCAGCGCGGCAAGGACGACCAGGCGAAGGTCGTGGTCTGTGGTTATGCAGGAAAGGACCGAAAACATGACGCTCGCACTTGGGGAGGATCCCAGCAGTAGAGCAGGTACGTTAATAATGGCTGGCCACACGCGCGCTCAGCGTGCAACCGTGACAGCTTACAATCCTTCGTAATCTAAGCGATCCACCGGATCCAGGCGCCGTGTGGATGCGCCTCGGCCAGTTTCCGTTCCCGTCCGCCCGGCCAAAGGGTGAGCCTCACCTCGATCAGCGCCATGTTGTCGTGCGCCGGTTCGAAGCGGAGCCAGGCGAAGGGCGCCGCGGCGCCAGCCTCCGCGCCGATCCCCGCGATCGCCTCGGCCAGACCGTTCTGGGTCGTCTCCGGCAGGTACTGCCAGAACACCGAGTGGTAGAGCACGGTCGCGGTTCCGGCCTTCGGCGCCACCTTGGCCCGGGTCCAGTCCAGGGCATCGGCGGCGTCCACGGAGACGCCGCTGGCCAAGGCCAGGTCGATGGCGTGGCGGCTGCGCTCCAGACGCTCGAACTGGTCGGGCCACACGCAGGCCAGCAGACGCCGGCGCTGCACAGGGTCGCGCAGGTCGGTCGGCCTCCGGTCGCACGCGCCCCGCTCGACGACCTCGGCGGGCGGCAGCGGCGGCGAGCCGCCTTCCCAGGCCCCGTCGATCCGAACCGGCGAAGCCGGATCGCCCCATCGGGTCGGTCCCATCTCGAAGCGGAACCGCTCCCAGAACTGATTCAAGCCCGCACTGGCGCCGATCTCGAAGCAGCGCAGCGGCAGGCCGGTCTCCGCCGCGACCGTCAGGAAGCCGCCCAGCAGGCCGCCAGCCCGGCGCACTTCGTTGGTCTGGGGTTCGTGATCCAGGAAGGCCGAGAGCATGGCGAAGTGCGGCGTGATCGCGGCCCGCGCCGCCGCCCAGGCCGCATCGAGGTCGATCGCAGCCCCCGGCCGGGGCCAGGCCGCGGTCAGGGCCGCGTCCTCGCCGCCCATGGCCAGGTGGTTGAAGGTGTTCACGATACGGATCGGAACGGCGTCGTCGAACATCGCCTTCAGGCCCGTCCCGTCCCACCGCGCGAACAGTTCCCGCGTCGGCCCGCCCGCCTCCAGGTCGGCGGCGATCCGCTGCAGAAGCCCCGCGTTGAACGGCGAGCCGAACTGCTCGCACGCACGAGCCTGTATGTGGCAGGCCCTGACCAGATCTGGATTGACGCTCATGCCGCCAATCCGCAGGGACGGGTGGCTGGGGTCAATCTTGATTCAATTGATCAATTCACTCGAACGGCAGTTCGTCCTGCAAGTCGCCCTCGAGCCGCGGATCCCGTCCCGAGAGCACCAGCTTCACGGGACGCCAGGCGCGGCGATGGATCTCGCACGGCCCCAGGCTGACCAGCGCCTCGATGTGGATCGGGGCGTTGTACCCCTTGTGACTGGCGAAGCCGTATCCGGGATAGACCGCGTCCATCTCCATCATCAGCCGGTCTCGCGCCACCTTGGCCAGGATGGACGCGGCGGCGATCGACTTGGACTTGCCGTCGCCGCCCACCACCGTCTTCACCTCGCAGGGCAGCTTGAAGCGGTAGTTGCCGTCGACGAGCGCGAAGGTGGGCTGCACCGCCAACGCCTCGATGGCGCGGCACATGGCCAAGCCGGTGGCATGCAGGATGTTCAGCTCGAAGATCTCCTCGACGCTGGCCATGCCCACGCCCCAGGCCACGGCCTTGTCCTTGATCTCCAGCTCCAGCGCCTCGCGGGCCTTGGCGGTCAGCTTCTTGGAGTCGTCGAGCCCCTTCGGGACCTTGCGGGGATTGTCCGACAGGATCACCGCCGCCGCCGAGACAGGCCCGGCCCACGGCCCACGGCCGGCCTCGTCCACCCCGCAGACGGGACCGCCCACGAAGGCCTTTTCCAGCAGGAGCGTCGGGCCCTTCGCCATCAGACGCGCCCGTCCTGGAAGTGGGTCACTCGACGCCCGGTCGGCGAAATCTCCACCATCACGGGCAGTCCATCCAGGCAGCCGGAGTCACATGCCGGGTCCTCGAAGTAAACCGTCGTGGCGGTCTCGGATCGTTTGACGACCGGTCGACGTCCCTCCAGCGACACGTCGCGGCGAGCGGCTTCCCGCCGGTCGATCGCAATCGCCTCGGAATCGGCGAGCCTCGCATCAACCGCGCCGTACATATGCTCGCAGCCGGCGAGTGCGATCGATATCGCCAGGATCGCCGCCGCCCTCATCGCGCCAGCGTCTTCACCTGGTCGTGGCGGAAGCAGCAGGTGAAGTGGTCGTTGACCATTCCCACGGCCTGCATCCAGGCGTAGACGATCACCGGGCCCACGAACTTGAAGCCCCGGGCCTTCAGCGCCTTCGACACCTCCTCGGCCAGGTCCGTCTTCGCCGGCACATCGCCGAACGCGTTCCACCGGTTCTGGATCGGCTTGCCGTCCACGAAGCCCCAGCAGAACTCCGAGAAGTCCTCGCCGCGCGCCTGCATCTGCAGATAGATCTTCGCGCTCTCGATGGCGGCGTCGATCTTGGCGTTGGAGCGCACGATGCCGGCGTCGGCCATCAACCGCGCCCGGTCCGCGTCGCCATAGCGCGCGACCTTCACCGGATCGAAATTGTCGAACGCCGCGCGGAAGGCCTCGCGCTTGCGGAGGATGGTGATCCACGCCAGCCCGGCCTGGAACCCATCCAGGACGAGCTTCTCCCAAAGCGCGCGGGAATCGTATTCCGGCACGCCCCATTCGGTGTCGTGATAGGCCTCGTACAGCGGGTCGCCGGCCATGCCGCGCCATTCGCAACGAGTCAGGACTTCGGTCATCGGCCGCACTCTCAGCGCAGCCGGGGGCCGGAAACAAGAGGCGAACCTTTCGATGGCGTTCGAAGGCTTCCAGTTGTCGCAGGTCGAAACCGGTGAGGTCAGCCTCCGCGTCCGCCGCGGCGGCTCGGGCCCGCCGGTGCTGCTGCTGCACGGCTATCCCGAGACTCACATGATGTGGGCCCACGTCGCCGAGGGGCTTGCGCGGGATTTCACCGTCGTCTGCTTCGACCTGCGGGGCTACGGCGGCTCGACGTTGCCCGCGGCGTCGGAGGACCATGAGACCTCGTCCAAGCGGGCGATGGCCCGGGATGCGATGGCCGTAATGCGCCATTTCGGGTTCGATCGGTTCGACGTCGCCGGCCACGACCGCGGCGGCCGCGTGGCCTACCGGCTGGCGCTGGACCGTCCCCAGGCCGTCCGCCGCCTGTCGATCCTCGACATCATCCCGACCGGCGAGGTCTGGGCGCGCGCCGACCGCCGCTTCGCCCTGGGCTACTGGCACTGGCCGTTCCTGGCACAGCGCTATCCGCTGCCCGAGCGGCTGATCGGCGCCGATCCGGAAGCGTTCTTCTTCGCGCTCCAGTATCCCGGAGCGGGAGCGATGTTCGCGCCCGAGGCCTATGCCGACTACGCCGCCGCCGTCCGCAATCCCTCGGTCGTCCACGCCATGTGTGAAGACTACCGTGCGGGCGCCGGGTTCGATCGCAAGCTCGATGAAGAGGACAAGGCCGCCGGCCGCAGGATCGCCTGCCCCGTCCAGATCCTGTGGGGCGGCAAGGGCGCGCTCGCCGCCTGGTACGACACCCTGGCGATCTGGCGCGAATGGGCCGACGACGTGCGCGGCCAGTCCCTCGACTGCGGCCACTTCATCCCGGAGGAGAAACCCGCCGAGACGCTGGAGCTGCTACGCGGGTTCTTCTTGGACGGCCGGTGACATCCATTCCGGAACCTCGACCCGCGCGGGGCGCCCATCCACCGTCAGGGGCGCGCCCAGCGCCCGGTCCAGGCGCACCAGGGCGATCGCCCGGCCCTCGGCGCCCGACAGCACCTCGCCGGCGCGCAGATCCCCATTCAGCACCTCTGCGCCCTTCACCGGAGCCGGGCCCTCGAACACGATGGGCAGCATCCGGTTCTTGATCGTCCCGCGCCGCTTCATGCGTGACGTCGTCTCCTGGCCGACGAAGCAGCCCTTCTTGAAATCGATGCCGTTCAGGAGGTCGAAGTTGGCTTCGATCGGATAGGTCTTGTCCGCACCCCAGTCGGCCGGACCCGGCACGCCCAGGCGCAGCTTCTGGGCTTCCCGGTCGGCCTCGGTCGCGGCGACCGCCTCCGACGGCGCCGAAACCCCATAACCCCGCCAGCCCAGCGCCGGCAGCCGGCCATCGCGCGCCCAGCCCGCGCCGGGCGCGGCGATCTCGCCCTCGCCGTACAGGACGCTCACCGGCGTCTCGTCCGCCGCGATTTCCACCTTCGTCCGCAGCCGGTACATGAGGAGCCGTTGCAGCAGCGCGTCGCGGTGCTCAGCCTCGACGTCCAGCCAGGCGCCCTCGCCGTTCGTCACCACGAACAGGTCGTAGAGGAGCCGGCCCTGGGGCGTCAGCAGCGCCCCGAACCGCGCTTCGCCCTCCGCGAGCGTCTCGACGTCCTGGGTGATCAGCCCCTGCAGGAAGCTGCGCCAGTCCGGGCCGCTCAGGGCGATGAGGGAGCGGCTTGGCAAGTGCGCGAAGGTCACGGTCGACGACATCCCGACAATTTGGGGCGGCTCGGTGTGGAGCGCCAGCCTCCGGGCGCCTATAGGAATGGCGATGACGGCCTCCTTCCCGATCCTCTTCATCACCGCCACGCGGATCGGCGACGCCGTGCTCTCGTCGGGCCTGGTCAAGCGGCTGGCCGACGAGATCCCGAACGCCCGTTTCACGATCGTCGCGGGCCCCGACGCCGCGCCCCTGTTCGTCAACGTGCCCGGTCTGGCCCGCGTCATCGTCCTCGAGAAGTCGAAGAGCGGCGGCCACTGGCTTGAGCTGTGGCAAAAGGTGCGCCACACGAAGTGGGGCCTGATCGTCGACCTGCGCGGCTCGGGCATCTCGCGCTTCCTGTCCACCAAGCGCCGCGCCATCCATCGCAAGAGCACAGAGCCGACCCACAAGGTGCTGGAGGCCGCCCGCGTCCTGAAGATCGAGGACGAGCCCGCCCCGCCGCACATCTTCACCAACCCCGACGTCGAGGCCTATGCTGACGAGCTGACCCGCGGCTCGGGCCCGATCCTGGCCCTGGCGCCGGCGGCCAACTGGGTCGGCAAGACCTGGCCGGTGGAACGGTTCAGCCAGGTGGCGATGAAGCTGCTGCGCGGCTACGGCCCCATGGCGGGCGGCCGGCTGATGGTCCTGGGCGGTCCGGGCGACGAGAAGCTGGCCCGTGGGCTGCGGGACGTGGCGGGCAAGAGCTTCATCGACCTGATCGGCAAGGCCGACCTGCTGACCGCCTACGCTTGCCTCAAGCGCTCGCGCCTCTTCATCGGCAACGACTCGGGCGCCATGCACCTGGCCGCGGCCTCGGGCTGCCCCACCATCGGCCTCTTCGGCCCTTCGGACGAGCGCCTCTACGCGCCCTGGGGCGAGCACACTCGCGTGGTGCGCGGCCCTCGCAGCTACGAACAGATCCGGGCCGTCGACCCCGGATTCGGCCAGGCGCTGTGCCATATGATGGACCTGCCGGTCGAAACCGTCGTATCGGCCGCCAAGGACCTCCTCAAAGCCACGGAACCCACCCATGCCTGAGACCTACGACCTGATCGTGCGTGGCGGCGAGGTGGTGAACCATGCGGGTCGCGGCTTCACCGACATCGGCGTCAAGGACGGCAAGTTCGCCGCCATCGGCGACCTTTCCCAGGCCTCGGCGGGTGAAGTCTTCGACGCCACCGGCCTGACGGTCATGCCGGGCGTGATCGACACCCAGGTGCACTTCCGCGAGCCGGGCCTGGAGTGGAAGGAAGACCTGGAGACCGGCTCGCAGTGCGCGGTCCTGGGCGGGGTGGTCGCCGTGTTCGAGATGCCGAACACCGAGCCCACAACCACCGATCCCGACGCCCTGGCCGACAAGCTGAAGCGCGCGCGTCACCGCATGCACTGCGATCACGCCTTCTACGTCGGCGGCACGCACGAAAACGCGACCTTCCTGGGCGAGCTGGAACGCCTGCCCGGTTGCTGCGGGATCAAGGTGTTCATGGGCGCCTCGACCGGCACCCTGCTGGTGGCCGACGACGAGGGCGTCGAGCTGGTCCTGCGCCACATCAACCGGCGGGCCGCCTTCCACTCCGAAGACGAATACCGCCTGGCCGAGCGCCGCCCGCTGGCCCGCACCGGCGACTGGACCAGCCACCCCGAGGTGCGCGACGCCCAGTCGGCGATCCAGTCCACCGAGCGGCTGGTGCGCCTGGCCCGCAAGACTGGCAAGCGCATCCACGTCCTGCACGTGACCACCAGGGAGGAGATCGCCTTTCTGGCCGGCTGCAAGGACGTCGCTTCAGTCGAGGTCACGCCGCAGCACCTCACCCTGGAAGGCCCCGAGGCCTACGAGCGCCTGAAGGGCTTCGCCCAGATGAACCCGCCGATCCGCGACGCCACGCACCGCGCCGGTCTCTGGCTGGGCGTGGCGAATGGCATCGCCGACGTCCTGGGCTCGGACCACGCGCCGCACACCCGCGAGGAAAAGGCCCGCCCCTACCCCGCCTCGCCCTCGGGGATGCCGGGCGTGCAGACCCTGCTGCCGGTCATGCTGACGCATGTGGCCGACGGTCGGCTCAGCCTTGAGCGCCTGGTCGACCTCACCAGCCATGGTGCGCAGCGCATCTTCGGCATGGCGGACAAGGGCCGCCTGGCCGTCGGCTACGACGCCGACCTGACGATCGTCGACCTCAAGGCGCGGCGCACCATCACCCACGACCAGATGGCCACCCGTTCCGGCTGGACGCCCTTCGACGGCTTCGAGGCCAAGGGCTGGCCCAAGGCCACGATCATCCGCGGCCGCGTGGTGATGCGCGACGACGAGATCGTGGCCCCCAGCCTGGGCGAAGGCGTGCGGTTCCTGGAAACCCTGCCCGCCGACGCCTGACCGCTACTTCTTCGCCGCGGCCGGCACGGCCTCGGTGTTGGGCGCGCCGCACTTGGCGAAGGCCTTGGTGGTCTTGTCGCGGCAGCGGGCCGGGGCGGCCGCGGCGGGCGGGCACTTCACGAACTTGCCCTTGGCGTCCTTGCACGGCGCGGCCTGGACCGTCCCGGCGAGGCCGGTGGCGAAGGCCAGGGTGGCGAACAGAGTCAGGGATCTGCGCATGGGAATCTCCTTGAGTTTCGGATCCCCATCCGGAGTCACAAGCTAGTCCAGCGCGGCCAGGACGTCGCGGGCGAACTTCGCCTCGTCGAATCGGGGCCCTCCCGCCGCGTCGAAGCCGCGCCGCACGATGACGACATTGCGGGACGGCACGATGAAGACGAACTGCCCCCGGTTGCCGTTCATCACGTAGGTCCCATCCGGCAGGCCCTGCTTGGCGCCGTACAGCCAGAAGAACGCGCCATAGCCGGTGTCCCGGTCGGGCTGGGCGGGCGCGGGCGTCGCCACGAACTTGGACCAGCCCTCGGGCAGCAGCCGCTCGCCGCTCCATACCCCGTCGTTCTGGTAGAGAAGCCCCAGCCGCGCCAGGTCGCGCGCCGTCGTCCAGACCTGGCTCGAGAGGATGTAGTTCCCCTGCCAGTCGGTCTCCGGCGTGGTGTGCCGCATCCCGATCTTCCACAGCACTTCGCTGAACGGGAACTCCAGCGCGGCCTTCCCGTCGCCCAGGCTGGCGCGGACACTGCGCGCGGCCAGCAATGTGTCGTTGTTGGCGTAGTTGAATCGGCTGCCCGGCGCGGCCTCCAGCGGCATGCGCGTGGCCCACTCGGTCACCGCGCCACCGCCCACATAGACCTCGTCCGTTCGGTTGCCCGGTCCGTCGGTCCACAGGCCGGAGCCCATGTGCATGAGCTGCGCCAGGGTGATCTTCGCGCGTGGGTCGCCCGGCGCCTTCCACTCGGGGATGTTGGCCGGCGCGCTCACCTCGACCTTTCCCAGCTTGACCGCCCGGCCCACCACCGTCGCCGTCAGGCTCTTGGCCGCGGACCAGGTCCGCTGCGGCGTATGCATCGTCCAGCCCGGACGGTACTGCTCGCCGACGATCTTGCCGTCGCGCACCACCAGCACCGCCGTGGTCGCGCCGCCATAGGCCACCTTGTCGAACGCCTTCTCCAGCACCGGCGCCAGCTTCGCCGGTCCCGGCGCAGTCGCGCCATCGTCCCCGTCGGGCCAGGCCGCCTTCGCCGCGGGCGGCTGGATCGCCAACCGCGGCAGCTTCGCGACACCGCCGGCGTCCGCCCCGATCGGCAGTTGCGCGCAGCCCAAACCCGGCCTCCACGCCGCGATCCGCGGCGGCAGCCTGTCGTCGAACGGCACGCTCACCGTCTTCGCCGTGCGGTCGACGGTGGCCGGGAGGCTCCGCACGAGCACCTGGTAGTCGGGATAGATGCCCTCCAGGTCGTCGGCCGCCACCTGTGCCTCGGTCTGGCCGGCGTTGAACACGCCGCTGCACAGGAAGGCCGCCTTGTAGCCCGCCGCCAGCGCCCTGGTGTGGGGATCGTCCGCCCCCTTGGCGCCGCCCACGATCAGCCCGGCCAGCGCGACGCCAAACAAAATCGACCGCATGTCGCAAACCCCTGTCGAATCCGGCGAACGCCGCCCGTCTCCCGGATGACGCACGCTTCCGCGTCGCGCAATCTCAACCCAAGGAGAGATCCCCGATGCAATACATGATCCTGATCTACGAGCCCGAGGACGCCTACGCCGGCGAGGCCGGCCAAGCGGCGCTGAAGGACATCGTGGCCAAGCACATGGCGCTGGCCGGCGAGCTCCGGGCCAAGGGGGTACAGAAGGACGGCGCCGGCCTGCAGGATAGCTCGACGGCCACCACCATCATCACCCAAGGCGGTCAGCAGACCATCCACGACGGCCCGTTCGCCGAGACCCGCGAACACCTTGGCGGCTACTACCTGATCGAGGTGCCAGACCTCGACGCGGCCCTCGCCGTCGCCAAGCGCGTCCCGGTCATCGACGGCGGCAAGGTCGAGGTGCGCCCGTTGATCGTCCACTGATGCAGCGCTTCGGCGAGGCGATCGCGGCGGCCCGCCCACGCGTGGTGGCTGCGCTCGCCAGTCGCCTGCGCGACCTGGACCTGGCCGAGGACGCCTTCGCCGACGCCTCGGCCGCGGCCCTGGTCGCCTGGTCCAACCAGGCGCCGCGCGACCCGGCCGCCTGGCTGTGGCGCGCGGCGCTGCGGCGCGC
>NZ_JBMDKU010000019.1:0-71825 GCF_057809855.1 Phenylobacterium sp. FG114
CTGGCCCTACCGGGGCGGCGTCCGCACGCCGCTGGTGGTCGGCTGGCCGGCCGCCATCCGCGACGGCGGCGCCATCCGCCGGCAGGCCGTGGATGTGGTGGACATCGGCCCGATGCTGTTGGAGGCGGCGGGGACCCGCTTCGCCGAGACGGTCCACGGCCAGGCCCAGTTGCCGGTGGCCGGGCGGTCCTTCGCGGCCTCGTTGACCGACCCCAAGGCGCCGTCGCCGCGCGCGGTCCAGTATTTCGAGCTGCGGGGGGCCCGCGCAATCCGCGCCGACAAGTGGCGCGCTGTGGCGATGCACGACTGCGACGCCGATTTCGAGGCCGATCGCTGGGAGCTGTTCGACCTGCATGCCGACCCCACCGAGAGCAACGATCTTGCGGCGAAGCATCCGCAGGTGCTGGCGCGGCTCAAGGGTCTCTGGACGCAGGAATGGGCGCGCTACAGCCCCCACCCGCTGGCGCAACCGTCCAGCTGGATCTGCGCCCTCGCCAGCCGCGACTGAGGTCTTCCACAAAAGCGGACGCCGCCCGGCGCGAGCCAGGCGGCGTCTTGCGACGTTCAGGCGCTGGCTCAGAAGTGAGCCCGCACCTCCACGCCCACGCGGCGGAATGCGTCGGGGGTGAGGGTCTGGGTGTAGCCGGCGCCGGCGGCGCTGGTGTCCAGGAACCCGGTCCCGATCCCGGACACGAAATGCTTGTCCAGCAGGTTGCGCGCGAAGGCCGTGACCTCCCAGCGGCCGTCCTTGGTCACGAGGCCCAGGTTGGCGTTCAGCAGGCCGTACTCCGGCTGGATCGCGTTCGGGTCGCGGAACGTGAAGAAGACCGACGACCGGTAGCTGTAGGAGACGTCGGCCGTCAGGTCGAAGGGCGCGTTGTCGAGCGCGCGGCTGTAGCTGGCCGCCACGGTGTAGGACCATTTCGGCGCGTTCGGCAGCGGACTGCCGCTCACCTCCTGACGTCCCCCGACGCAGCCCAGCACCGCGGTCTGGCCCGGGTAGCAGGCCGGAGCGAAATCCTGCACGTCGGTGTCGGCATAGGCCAGGTTCGCCGAGAGCCGCAGGCCGTGGCCGGCCGCGAACTGCGTCTCCAGTTCGGCGCCGCGCGAGCGCAGCTTGCCGGCGTTGGAGAGCGCGAAGCTGGTCGTCAGGGCGTTGAAGGTCTGGGCCTGGAAATTGCGGAACTCCGTGTGGAAGACCGTCAGGTTCAGCGTGAGCCGCCGCTCGAGCGCGGTGGAGCGCAGGCCGGCTTCGTAGTTGCGCACCTTCTCGGGCTCCAGCACGTACTGGCCGGAGTTCACCGTGGCGGCGTTCAGGCCGTTCAGCAGGTTGATGGCCTTGCCCTTGTAGCCCCGCGAATAGGTCGCATAGACCATCAGGTCCGGGTCGACCCGGTACTGCAGGCCGGCCTTGTACGAGAGGTCGTCGTCCTTTGCGCGCAGGTCGGGCGCGTTGAGCACCGGCCCGCCGAGCCCAGGCACGGCGCCGACCGCGCCGACCGGAATGTCGCGGCGGAACCGCGCCTTCAGCCGCTCGTCGGTGTAGCGCAGCCCGCCGATCAGACGCAGCTGGTCGGTGACGTTCAGGGTCGCCTGTCCGAAGGCGGCCCAGTTGCGCGTGCTGATGGCGCGGTCAATCAGGTTCTGGAAGTAGGCGCCCGCGGGCAGCGCCTGGGCGAAGTTGCCACGGACCTCGGTGACGGTGTCCACGTCCTGGTCGAAGTAGAACAGGCCGGCCACATATTCGAGCCGCTGGCCCGTCGGCGAGGCGATGCGCAGCTCCTGGGTGAACTGCTGCTGCTTCTGGTCGGCGTTGTTGATGTTGAGCAGCGAGAGCGATGAGCCGTCGGCGTCGTTGTTGTCGCGGACGTGGAACTCCCGATAGGCGGTGATCGAGGTCAGCGTCAGGCCCGGCAGCTCCTTGTTCGCTTCGACCGACGCGCCCCAGGTCCTCTGGTCGTTGAAGGCGCGGCCGTCGAACTTGGCCTCTCGGCTGTAGCGGCCAAGCTCGACGTCGGTGAACAGCGAGGCGCGGGTGGGACCGGAGGCGCCGAGGTAGCGCGTCGTCGGCAGGATCGAGCGGATCGTGCCCACGCAGCAATCCTGGTCGGCGCGGGTGTAGTCGAGGGTGGCGAAGACATCGAGGCTGTCGTCCGGCTGCCACGCCAGTTTGCCCCTGACGCCCCAGGAATTGAGACCGTTGTATTTCTTGCCGTTGAGGACGTTGGTGATCAGCCCGTCCGAGTGGTTGTAGAAGCCGGACAAGCGGGCGGCGAGTTCGCCCGTCTTGATCGGAACCGACACCGAGCCCTTGGCCCTGACCTCGTCGAAGGTGGCGTAGCTCAGCGACAGGTCGGTCTCGGCCTCGTTGAGGTCGGGGCGCGACGTGACGATGTTGATCACGCCGGCGGCGGCGTTCTTTCCGAACAGCATGCCCTGCGGCCCGCGCAACACCTCGATCCGCGAGATATCGTTGAAGTCGAAGAACGACGCGGCGCTGCGCCCGATCACCACCCCGTCGACGACCACCGAGACCGAGGGCTCGACCCCGTCCGAGAAATTCAGGGTGCCGATGCCGCGCACCGACAGCCCCTGCCCGCGCGTGTTGGCCGAGGGCGTGAAGGTCAGCGACGGCGAGATCTGCTGGAGCTGCTGCAGCCCGGAGATGTGGCTGTCCTCCAGAGTCTCGGCCGAGACCACATTGACCGAGACCGGCACGTCCTGCAGGCGCTCCGCGCGCTTCTGAGCGGTCACCACGATCTCGCCCAGGGTGTTGTCGCCTCCAGCGTCCCCGCCCGACTGAGCGGCGGCGGCGCCAGCCGTCGCGAGACTCGCCGCAAGGGCGCCCGCAAGCACCCGCCCGACCGCGGTGGCGCACCACCGGCCCGTGTTCCGATCCATGTCTCCCCCTCTGGCTCGCGGCCTTCTCGCGCGGCCTTAGAACCGTCGCCGGTGACCGCTGCCCGCGAACTTCGCGGCGAAGGGAAAATATGTCAACGATCTAGTATCGAAAATACTTCGTATCGAAATTCGTCGCATCGGCGGCGCGCTAGTCGCCCCGTCTCGCCCGCACCCCGCGTTGGCCATCGACCTTCATGAAGTAGCTCCCAAGCGCGGCTTTGCGGATCTCGACCGGGGAACCGGCGCGGGGGGCCGGCGAAATGACCTCGTTGTCGATCTGGCGCCAGGTGGCCCCGTCGGTCAGCACGACCACCCACCTGGAGAACTGGTCCCGATAGGCGCGGGCGATCTCGCCGGTGACGCTCTCCAGCGGCGCGGCGTCGCCTGACCGGTCGAAGATGTTCAGGGCCGGCAGATTGAGGCCGAACGCGCTGCGTTGCGCCGCCTGGGCCTCCTTCTTCTGGACGATGATCACGTCGCCGCTGCGGACCGCCGCGGTGAATGCCGCCAGCGCCCCGTCGTAGCAGGTCGCCCGCTGGGCGGCGTCCGCGACCTCGCCGCATGCGTTCAGTCCGCTCAGGGCCGGATGCGCCGGCTCCGCACCCCAGGCCGCGCTGGCGATTCCGGCGGCCATGCCGAGCCCGCCGGCCAGTCTCGTCCACATCGTCGTCACGTCTCGGCTTCCTCGTGCTGGCGCCGCGACCTGCCGCGGCGGCGAAAATCCTGGATCTGCGCCACTAGGGCGCAGCTTTGGCTTGTTTCCGAACCCCGTATCAATGTTACGGTGGACCGGGAATTGGAGCGCGGGTGCGCTCCGGGGGACGAGAGTGTTGGACGGCTCCGGACCCGCCGAGCGGCGGCGGGACATCGCTTTGGCGGAGGTGCGTGTGGACGCACTGCTGCGCCAGCTCGACGAGCTCACGCCGCTGCCCAGCGCGGGGATCCTGAGCGCGCCCAAGCGCATCGCCGCGCTCGCGCTCTACATCAAATCGGTCTGCGGTCTCGAAACGGACCTGGCCCTCCAGGCGGCCACCGGCGGCCTCGCCAGCCACCTGGGCAGCACGCCCGGCGGGCTCAAGAAGGCCGTGTCGGAAGCGCGCGCGATCATGCAATTCGGCCTTCCGCCCCAAGGCTTCGAGCCGCCGGCCCCGGAGTCGGCGGCGCATCTGCTGCAGGAGATCACCGCCACGCTGCAGGGCGTCAATGTGCGCGAGGTGACCCAGGCGCGCGCGCAGGCGCTCGGCGGGGTGCGCGGCGGACGCCGTCACGGCCCGCGGAGCCGGCAGGCGCTGGCGGCCGTGCAGAACCTGCTTGAGCGCGTGCAACTCGGCAGCGCCGACGCCCTGGCGGAATTGCTTGAGATCCAGGCTCTCATCCAGGCGGCGAGGCCCCAGGGGCGTACGGAGGATCGTCCCGAAGCCACCCCGCGATCGTGAGTCGAGGCCCGAGCGCGTAGGGCGCGACGGGCGCCACCGAGTGCTGCATGGGCACCCGGAACAACGTCAGCACATTGTGACGGGGCGCATGACCGCGCCACACGTCGCCATCCTCGCCGTGGAACAGGAGCTGACCACCCCAATCGGGCCGCCAGATCCGTGTCAGCCCGATCGTATAGGCCGCGCGTCGCTCCCCGACCCCGCGATCGTCGTGCTGCGTCAGGAAGTGGCCGGGGCGGTAGCAGGTCGCCTGGGCGTCCACCTTGGTCACGGTCTCGCCTGTGACCGCCCGCACGAAGTCCATGAACTCAGCAGTGTTCAGGAATTCGGTCAGCCGATGCAGCGGGTGGTCGGGATGGCGGCCTTCCAGGTAGGCGTCGATCATGGGGAAGACGAGGTAGAGGTAGGCGAAGCCTTGGCCGGCGCGCTGCACCACCGCCTTCAGCCGCGCCGCGAGGTCCGCCTGCGGGATGTGGGCCATCTGCGCCGGCGTCAGAATCTGGTGCTCACCCGCCGGCCCTGAATGGACAAGCGACCAGGGCGTCGCCCGCTCCAGCACGGCCGAGAGATCGTCGGCCACGGCCGGCGGGAACAGGCCCTCGATCTGCACCACACCATCGCGCGCATAAACCTCGGCGTAGGCGTCGCCGCGCAGACCGGCGCGAAGGGCGAAGGCCCCGGCCAAGGCTCAGGCCCGATCCCGGATGAACCAGCCCGTCAGCGACAGCCGGGGCTCGGCCGCATAGGCGGCCACCGGGGCGACCGAATGAGCCCGCGGCACCTGGAAGATCGTCAGCACGTTGAAGCGCGGCGCGAAGCCCCGCTCGATGTCGCCGTGGGCGTCGTGGAACACCAGCTGGCCGCCCCAGTCCGGACGCCAACCGCGGGTGAAGCCCAGGGTGAACGCCGCGACCCGATCGTCCTTCGCATGGCTGTCGTCGTGCAGGGTCAGGAAGTCGCCGCGCCGGTAGTGGGACGCCTGGACCCGCACACCGTCGATCCGGCTTCCGGTCACGGTCTCGCCGACATCGAGAAACGCCCGGCTCTGGAGGAATTCGGTCACCCGGCCGACCGGCAGGTCGGGCGCTCGCGCGTACTCGTCCTGCAGCGGATAGGACTGGTGGATAAAGGCGAAACCGCGCGCGGCCCGCTTCAGCGTGTCCTGCAGGAACGACCGGACCTGGTCCTCGCCGAAGCGACGCATGACCTCGTCCGAGATGACCAGCGTCTCGCCCCGCTCGTCGGGCGCCACCAGCACGTAAGGCAGGGTGCGGAGCAGGTCAGCGACCTCTGTCGCCGCGACAGGATCCAGGAAGTCCGCGACCTGGGTGACGCCGGTGTCGCGATAGGTGTCGGCAAAGGCTTCGAGACCGAGCCCAGAACGGATTCGAATATCGGCCAAGCTCAACGAAAACTCCGGAAATCAAGGCGAGAGCGCGTAACCTCGGTAACCAGTTACACCCTCGTAACTACCTGTGATCATTACGAAAACGTGGCCTGGATGTAACAGTAACCCGCCATCGACACGTCACGTGTCGGTTGTGACATGCCGCGCCTTGACGCGCCATACGCTTGACCTCAGCCGTTAAGGCAGAGCTCGCCAAAGGGGTTGGCGGGGGGGAATTCGAACAGCCGCGCGGAAGACGCGTGTCGCTGATCGCAGACCTATGTCTGGAGCTATCGATGTCAATGAATTCGACCGTACGCGGCCGCCTGATGGCGTCCACCGTACTCGGCGCCATGCTCGTGTCGGCGCCGGCCTTCGCGCAGGAAGCCGTTGAAGAGATCGTCGTCACCGGTTCGCGCATTGCCCGCCAGGACCTGACGTCGGTGAGCCCGGTCGCGACCGTCGGCCAGGCCGAGATGCAGGCCCAGGGCGTGGTCAACACCGAGAACCTGCTGGCCACCCTGCCGCAGGCCGCTCCGGGCGTGACCGGCACGGTGAACAACGGCAACGGCGGCGTGTCCACCGTCAACCTGCGTGGCCTCGGCTCCAACCGGACGCTGGTGCTGGTGGACGGCAAGCGGCAGATCCCGACCACCTCGGTCGGCACCGTCGACATCAACCTGATCCCGCCGGCGATGATCGACCGGATCGAAGTCATGACCGGCGGCGCCTCGGCCGTGTACGGCTCGGACGCCATCTCGGGCGTCGTGAACTTCATCCTGAAGCGCAACTTCGAAGGCTTCGAGTTCCGCGCCGGCGCGTCGATGACCGACGAAGGCGACGCCAAGACCTACGACGCCTCGGCCACGATGGGCGCCAGCTTCGAGCGCGGCAACGTGATGCTGAGCCTGGGCTACAACAAGCGCGAGCCCTTCTTCCAGGGCGACTCCCCGCAGGACAAGCTGCTCGTCTCGCTGGGCGAGCCCACCGGTGGCGCGGCCCCCGGCACCCTGATCTTCTCGGGCTCAGGCTCTGAAGAGTTCGGTCGGGTGAACCCGTTCGTGGGCGGCCGCTTCGTGACGCTGCCCGGCCAGCCGAACCTGGGCGCCAATTCGGCGCTGTTCCTGACGGATGGCAACGTTCGCCTCTATCGCGGCGCGCCTGACACCTACAACTTCGCGCCGGTCAACTACGAGCAGACCCCGCAGGAACGCTACTCGGTGACGGCCGTCGGCCGCTACGACATCACCGACAACATCGAAGCCACCCTGAAGGGCAACTTCGTCAACAGCCGGATCACCACCCAGCTGGCGCCGACCCCGATCGGCAACCGCACGTTCCGCTTCACGCTCGACAACAACCCGTTCCTGACCGCGGCGGCCAAGCAGTCGCTGAACACCCTGGGTTCGACGACCTCCTACACCATCCCCTCGTCTTCGCCCTGGACCGCCGGGACCTTCACCGACGTGGACACCGACGGTGACGGCATCTTCGACACGGTGACCGGCGTGTTCAACCGGCGCCTGACGGAAGTCGGTCCGCGGGTTTCCAACTTCAATTTCTACGGCTTCCAGGTGCAGGGCGGCCTGACCGGCGCCATCGACGCCATCAACGGCCGGTGGGAACTGGGCCTGCAGTACGGCAACACCCACGGCTCGAACTCGCTGCTGGGCGACACCAGCCTGCAGCGCATCCAGCAGGGCCTGCTGCTGAACGCGGCCGGCACCGCCTGCCAGGATCCGTCGAACGGCTGCGTGCCGGTGAACCTGTTCGGCCAAGGCCGCCTCAGCGCCGCCGCCGCCAGCTTCATCGGCACGCGGATCAACTCGTCGCAGGACTTCGAGGAAATCATCGCCCAGGCGTTCATCAGCGGCGACACGGCGAACTTCTTCAACCTGCCGGCCGGCGCGATCGGCTTCTCCGTCGGCGCGGAATACCGCTCGGACGAATTCGCCTTCCGCCCCAGCCAGGACCTCGCGGTCGGCAACCTGACGGGCTTCAACGCCTCGCCGCCGGTCAGCGGCTACATCGACGTCTATGAACTGTCGGGCGAACTGCGCGTCCCCCTGCTGAAGGACCTGCCGTTCATCGACGAACTGGCCCTCGAAGCCGCCGGCCGTCTGTCCGACTACTCGTCGCAGGACAAGACGACCAAGACCTACAAGATCGCCGGCGACTGGAAGATCAACGACGACGTCCGCGTGCGGGGTTCCTACAACCGCGCCGTCCGGGCGCCGTCGGTGGGCGAACTGTTCGCGCCGGTGGGCAACGGCTTCCCGACCGCCACCGACCCCTGCTCCGCGCAGGGCGCGCCGAACGCTGCGGTCCGCCAGGCCTGCATCAACTCGGGCGTCCCGGCGAACCTGGTCGGCGTGATCCAGGCCAACCAGCAGACCCAGACCCTGACGGGCGGCAATCCCAACCTCGAGCCGGAAGTCGCCGACACCTACACGTTCGGCGCCGTCTGGACCCCGTCGTTCGTGGATGGCCTGTCGGTCACCGTCGATTACTTCAACATCAAGATCGACGACTACATCGCCTCGTTCGGCGGTTCGACGGCCAACGTGCTGAGCGTCTGCTATCGCAACGCCACGGTGAACGGGAACCCGGCCTCGCCGTACTGCTCGGCGGTCAAGCGCCTCGGCAACGGCAGCATCGACTTCGTGTCGCTGCAGCTGCAGAACGTCGCCAGCCAGGAGACCGAAGGCCTCGACATCCAGGTCAGCTACCAGTTCGACCTGCAGGACGTCGGCATGCCGGATTGGGGCTCGATCGCGATCCGCAGCCTCTACACCAACACCTGGAAGCTGACCTTCACGCCGGACGAGATCTCGGCTCCGCTGAAGTGCGCCGACAAGTTCGGTCCGAACTGCAACGGCGGCGGCACCGGCATCACGCCGCGCCACAAGGTCAACACGACGATCGTTTGGAAATACAAAGACTTCGGGGTCAACCTGGTCTGGAACCACCTGGACGACGTGACCGACGACAACCCGTCGAGCAAGTTCACGGTCGAGAAGATCGGCGCGAAGAACTACTTCAACGTCTCGGCTGACTGGGCCGCGACCGAGAGCATGTCCTTCACGGCCGGCGTCCGGAACCTGACCCAGGAATCGTACCCGGTGCTGGGCGGCAACGCCTCGCCGTCGAACAGCGGCTATCCGAACACCTACGACGTGCTCGGCCGGGTGTTCTTCGTGAACGCCTCGCTGCGCTACTAGCCTAGGGGAGACGGTCCGGCCCCGGCGCGACCCGGGGCCCGATCGGAAGGAAGGGGCGCTGCGGCGACGCAGCGCCCCTTCTGCCGTCTGGAGGTCCTCAGCGCCGCTCGCGCCAGGCCTGGACCACCTCGGCCATGACGCTGTCCCAGTCCCCGTGCGAGGGCTGACGAAACAGCCGAACCGAGCCGTACCATGGGGAATCCGCACGCCCCTGCATCCAGCGCCAGTCCGAATTCAGCCAGGGCAGCAGCACCCAGCAGGGCTTGCCCAGCGCGCCCGCCAGGTGGGCCACAGCCGTGTCCACCGTCACCACCAGGTCCAGCTGCTCGACGATGGCGGCGGTGTCCGCGAAGTCCGTCCCAGGCGCGGGGTCGAGGTCGACCAGGGTCGCGCCGGCCTGCGCGAGCGGCGCGAGCACGTCGCGCGAAGGCAGCGACCGGTGCGGGTTCGGCGTGGCGCGGCCTTGCCACATGACCCCCACCGCTCCCCTCGCCGATCCGGCCCAGCGCTTGCGCGCCGCCTCCGGCGGGGCGAGGTACGGCCCGCACGGCAGGGCGTCAGCCCATGCGCCGAGGCGCAGCGGAAGGGAGGCGATCGGCGTCCAATAGTCCGGCTCGGCGATCTCCAGCCGCTCCGCCTCGGCCACGACGCGGACGCCCAGGCTCTCGAACAGGCGGGCGAGCTCGGGCCGGGTCACGAGCGTCACGTCGGCGCCCTGTCGCGCCAGCTCCGGCGCCCAACGCGCGAACTGGATCTGGTCGCCAAACCCCTGCTCGGGCCAGACCAGGAGGCGGCGGCCGGCGAGCGGTTCGCCCTGCCATTCGTTCGGGAGCGGCGGCGGGCGGAAATGGTCGTCGCCCAGTCCGCGCCGGGCCTCGAACAGCGGCCAGCCGCGCGCGAAGTCGCCCTGCCCCATGTAGAGGTGGGCCAGGTCGATGCGAGCGCGCAGAAGGCCGGGATCGAGCCGCAGCGCCGCGAGGTAGAAGGGCTCGACCTCGTCCCAGCGACCGGTGGCCTGCAGCAGATTGCCCAGCCGATGGTGGATGGCGGCGTTGGCGGGGTCCAGCGCGAGCCCGGCGCGGAAGGCCCGCTCCGCGTCGGCGAACCGGTGCTGCGGCAGGAGCGTCGCGCCGAGATTGAACCTGGCCGCGGCGCTGGCCGGCGCCGCCGCGGCGATGCGCGCCCAGAGCTCGGCCGCCCGGACCGCGTCGCCCGCCGACTGCAGCGCGGCCGCCCGCGCCCAGGCCGCCCTGAGATCCAAGTTTTCCCCGCCGATTCCCATCAGGGCGAGGAAGCCTCGTTCGCGCCTAGGCGTCCAGATTCAACAGCGCCGGGTCGCCGCCCTGGGCGGTGATGTTGACGCTCACCGCGCGCTCGACGGCATAGCGCAGCAGCGCGTGCGGCCCGCCGGCCTTGGGGCCCGTGCCCGACAGGCCCTCGCCGCCGAACGGCTGCACGCCGACCACGGCGCCGATCATCGAGCGGTTCACGTAGGCGTTGCCGGCCGGGACCGTGCGCTGGACCTCCTCGGCGAAGGCCTCGATGCGACTGTGCACGCCCAGGGTCAGGCCGTAGCGCGCCTGGACCAGCGGGGCGGCCGCCTGCTCCAGCTTCGCCGGATCGTAACGCACCACGTGCAGGATAGGCCCGAACACCTCCTTCTGCAGGAAGGACGCATCGGGGATCTCGGCCAGGGTCGGGGCGAAGAAGTGGCCCCCGTCCGGCACGGAGAGCCTTCCCAGCACCTTGGCCTCCCTCTGCAGTTTCTCGACATGGGCCTCGAGCGCGGCCTGGGCCTCGGCGTCGATCACCGGGCCGATGTCGGTGCGCGGGTCCGACGGGTCGGCGACCACCAGGGTCTGCATGGCGCCCTTCAGCCCCTCGATGATCAGGTCGGCGGTGTCGTGCGGCACGAACACCAGCCGCAGGGCCGAGCAGCGCTGGCCGGCCGAGCCGAAGCCCGAGAGCAGCACGTCGTCCAGCACCTGTTCGCGCAGCGCCGTGGTGTCGACGAACATGGCGTTGAGCCCGCCGGTCTCGGCGATGAACGGCACGATCGGCCCCTGGCGCGCGGCCAGGGTGCGATTGATAGCCCAGGCGGTGTCGGTGCCCCCCGTGAACGCCACGCCGTCACATCCGGGGTGAGCGGTCAGGGCCGCCCCCACGGTGGCGCCGTCACCAGGAAGAAGATGAAGGAGATCAGCGGGCGCGCCCGCCGCATGGAACAGCTTCACCGCCTCGGTGGCGATGATGGGAGTCTGTTCCGCGGGCTTTGCCAGCACGCCGTTCCCTGCGGCGAGCGCCGCGGCGATCTGACCGGTGAAGATGGCCAGCGGGAAGTTCCAGGGGCTGATGCAGACGAACACGCCGCGCCCGTGCAGGCTGAGCTGGTTCGTCTCACCGACCGGGCCGCGCATCGTGTCGGGCTGGGCGAACTGCTGCTCGGCCAGGTAGGCGTAGTAGCGGCAGAAGTCGGCGGCCTCGCGCACCTCGGCGATGGCGTCGGACAGCGTCTTGCCGGCCTCGCGGACGCAGATGGCGATCAGGCGGTCGCGCTCGGCCTCCAGGGCGTCGCCCATCGCCCGCAGCACCTTGGCCCGGCCCTCGCCCCCGCGCAGGTCCCAGGCCTTCTGGGCGCCGTGCGCGGCCTTGAACGCCATATCCACGTCTGCCGTCGAGGCCTGCCAGCTGTGACCGATCTTGAGCGCCAGGGTCGCGGGCGAGACGACGGGCTGGCCCGGGCCGTCCTTCACCAGCTTGCCGGCGACGATCGGCGCGGCTTCCAGCACCTCGTCGTCCAGCTTGGCGATCGCAGCGGTCAGCCCGTCGCGCACGGCCTGGATGGACAGGTCCAGCCCGGCGGAGTTGCGGCGGCTCGGTCCGTAGAGGTCGCGCGGCAGCGGGATGCGGGGGTGCGGGCCGGCCCCAGCCGCCTCCACCGCCGTGATCGGATCGACCACCACCTTCGACACCGGCGTCTTCTCGTCCAGCAACGCGTGCACGAACGAGGTGTTCGCCCCGTTCTCCAGCAGGCGGCGGACCAGGTAAGGCAGCAGGTCCTCATGGCTTCCCACCGGGGCATAGACCCGGAGCGGGAAGTCGCCGTAGCGGTCCTTGGCCGCCGCGTAGAGCGCCTCGCCCATGCCGTGCAGGCGCTGGAACTCGGGCGAAAGGCTCATCTGGCTGGCCATCAGCCGCACGGCCGCCAGGGTGTGGGCATTGTGGGTGGCGAACTGGCCGTACAGGTGCGGAGCGGCGCCCAGCATGGCCCGCGCGCAGACCAGGTAGCTCACGTCGGTGGCCGCCTTGGTCGTGTAGACCGGATAGCCTTCGAGGCCGGCCACCTGGGCGCGCTTGATCTCGCTGTCCCAGTAGGCGCCCTTCACCAGCCGAACCATCAGCCGTCGGCCGCTGGACCGCGCGATACCGGCCACGGCCTCGATCGTCCGGGGTCCGCGCTTCTGGTAGGCCTGCACCGCCAGGCCCAGCCCGCGCCAGGCGGCCAAGGACGGTTCGCGCGCCAGCTTGTCCAGCAGCTCCAGCGAGATGGCCAAGCGGTCGGCCTCCTCGGCGTCGAGGGTGAAGTTGATGTCGGCATCGGCGGCGATCTGCGCCAGCCGAAGGATGCGGGGATAAAGGTCCTTGAACACCCGCTCGGCCTGGCGCGCCTCATAGCGCGGCGACAGCGCCGACAGCTTCACCGAGACCCCGTGGCCGCGCTCGGGACCCTGGCCTTTGGCCGACTTAGCGACCACGCGGATGGCGTCGGCATAGGCCTTCTCGTAGCGGTCGGCGTCGGCTTCGGTGCGCGCGCCCTCGCCCAGCATGTCGAACGAGCACACGAAGCCGTCGGCGGCGGCGCGCTTGATCGCCTTGTCGATGGTGGCGCCCAGCACGAACTGCTCGCCCATGATCCGCACGGCGGCGCCCACCGCCCGGCGGATCACCGGCTCGCCCAGCCGGCCGGCCAGCCGCTTGATGAAGCCGGGCAGGTCCGACCGAGCCTCCTGGTCGGGGTCGATGATCTTGCCCGTGAGCATCAGGCTCCAGGTCGAGGCGTTGACCAGCATGGAGTCGGACTGCCCCGCGTGGCTGGCCCAGTCGGCCGAGGCGATCTTCTCGGCGATCAACCTGTCACGTGTCTGCTCGTCGGGCGTGCGCAGCAGCGCCTCGGCCAGGCACATCAGCGCAAGGCCCTCGCGGGTCGAGAGGCTGAACTCCTGCAGGAAGCTTTCCACCACCCCCTGGCGGTTGGCGTTCTTGCGCGCGGCGCGGACCAGCGACTCGGCCTCGGCGCGGACGGCTTCGCGGTCCTGGGCGGACAGCGGCTTGGCGGCCAGGATGGCGGCCAGCGTCGTACGTTCGTCGGCGAACTTGCCGTCGTCCAGGTGATCGAACGCCATCTGCATCTCCATCGCTGAGGCGCTCCGGGATAATCGCTGCTTCGCCGAATGTGCTACGATAGATAGGAGCGTTCGCCGAAGAACGTCGGGCGGGAGCAAGCGATGTCGAATAATCTACGGCTGGATGACACGGATCGCCGGCTGCTCCGCACGTTGCAGGCCGACGGGCGGATCAGCAACGCCGAACTGGCCGAGCGGTGCAACCTGTCGCCCTCGGCCTGCTCCGACCGCGTTCGGCGGCTGCGCGAGAGCGGCTACATCACCGGCTTCGCAGCGCTGGTGGATCCGCAGATGGTCGAGCGCGGCGTGCTGATCTTCGTGGAGGTGGTGCTGGACCGGACGACGCCCGAGGTCTTCGACACCTTCGCCGCGGCGGCCCGCCGCGCGCCCGACGTGCTGGAGTGCCACATGGTCGCCGGCGGCTTCGACTACCTGATCAAGTCGCGGGTCCGCGACCTCGCCGCCTGGCGCAAGTTCCTGGAAGACGTGCTGGTGCGCATTCCCGGCGTACGGGAGACCCGCACCTACGCGGTTCTGGAAGAGGTGAAGTCAACGACCCAGCTGCCGATCTGAATGAAAGGCGCGACTCCCTTCCCTCCCTTGATGGGGAGGGACAGACCGCGAAGCGGTCAGGGTGAGGGAGAAGGGTTCAAGCTGGGCGTTTCGGACCGGCCCGCCCCTTTCGCCCGCGGTCTCCCGTCCAGCGCCCCGATGATGCGGTCCATCACGCCGCCGAGGTTCCACCGTACGTCGCTCGCGGAGAAGCGAAGCACCTGAAACCCGTGCCGCTGCAGGATCCGATCTCGGACGGCGTCGTGCTCTGCCTGTCGGTCGTCGTTGTGCTGACCGCCGTCGACCTCGATGACCAATCGGTAGGACAGGCAGGCGAAGTCGAGAAAATAGCCCCGGAACGGGAACTGCCGGCGGAAGGCGAAGCCTCGCGCGCGCAGGTGTTTCAAGCGCCTCCAGAGGATCACCTCAGGCTCGCTCATGTTCCGCCGCAGTTCGCGCGCGCGTCGAATTTCGGACCTCATGAGCAATAAATTGTTCTTCTTTTGTTCCGTCGTCAACATGGACGATGGAAGGCCTCTCATCGCGCGCCGCACTCCCTCACCCTGGCCGCTGCGCGGCCTGTCCCTCCCATCAAGGGAGGGAAAAAGAAAAGGGCCCGGCGTTTCCGCCGGGCCCCGATCTTCAGTCGCAGTCTTCGATCGACTTAGAAGTTGATGTCGATCGTCGAGCGGCGGTTCAGCGGTTCCTTCACGCCGTCGCCGGTGGCGACCGCGGGCATGGTCTCGCCCTTCCAGTCGACCGACAGCGAGGTCTGGCCGACCCCGGCGCCGACCAGCGCGTCGGCCACGGCCTTCGCACGGCGTTCCGACAGGCGGACGTTGTAGTTCGCCGAGCCCGAGGTGTCGGCGTGGCCCACGACGACCACGCGGGTGGCGTTGCCGCCCTTGGCGTAGTTGGCCGCGTCGGTGATCACCGCCTGGGCTTCCGGCGTGATCACGTACTGATCGAACGGGAAGTAGACGATGAACTGCTTGGCCTCATAGGCCGGCGCCGGCGGAGGCGGCGGGGGCGGAGGAGGCGGCGGCGGGGGCGGAGGCGGCGGCGGCGGGGGCGGGGGCGGCGGCGGCGGCGGAGCCGCGAACAGGTACCGCAGGCCCAGCGTCACCGACTGGTCCTTGTATTCGCCCGAGAAGACGCCGGGTTGCAGGCCGGTGGCCAGGCTGCCCGTCGACGTGAAGTCGAGGTCCGAGCCGCCCAGGTAGCGGTAGGTCAGGTCGACCGACAGCTGGTCGGTGGCCTTCCAGGCCACACCGGCGATCAGTTGGTAAGCGAACGCCGTGTCCGAATCGTCGACCGTCAGGTTCTGGATGGCGTTGGCCGCCGTCACCGTGCCGGGGATGTTCGAGAACTGGCCGAGCACGTCCATCTTGACGTGGTTCGCGCCGAGACCCGCGCCGATGTAGGGGTTGAGCGCCGAACCCGGCAGGATGTCGTAGATCACGTTGCCCATGACGGTCCAGGCGGACACGTCGCCGTCGGGCGAACCGCAGCCCGGCGCAGCGGCCGTACGCGTCACGCCGGGGGTGCAGAGGCCGATGACGGCCTGGTTGCTGCCGCCGCGAACCGATTCGATATCGCCCGAGCGGTAGCCAACTTCCAGTTCGACGCGCCAGTGATCGTTCAGCTGGTAGCCGAGACGGGCGAAGCCGGCCCAGTCGTCCTTCTGGTTGAAGTCCCAGTTGTACGGGGCGCCGTTCGCGGCGTTGTTCGAGGACGTGGCCTCAAGCGAGTCCGGCCAGTGGTAGCCGAGATCCACGGCGCCATACCAGCCCTCTTGCGCAGCCGCGCCGGATGCGGCGAACACCGCAGCCATTGCGGCCCCAGCCAGGAGTTTCAACTTCATAATCAGAGCCCTCTCGTTGCCCTCAGGTGGTGCGGCCGTTTGACCCAGCCGCCGTTATACCAAGCCGCAATCATTGCGAAAGTGTCGCCAGGGCCACACTCGGACCGCAATATCGTCAGCCTTTCCCAAGCTCTAGCAGGACGCCGGCCGGCTGGTCCGCTCGCAAATGATCGAATTTGCAGAGGTTCGCCAGCACAATCGCCCCATGCGGCCCATACAGCTTAGTTCGTACGGACCCCAACCTCATCTCCAGAACCTCCGCCGTTCTGCACGGCGCACCGCGCGTCGTCCGTCGAGTTCTGACCGAAGTCCTTGGCTTTGTTTGTAAAGACGCATCGGCGACGCAGAAGGGCCCGCCGGACGAATGTCCGCGGCGCCGTTCGCCTCCGAGCGTTCCGAATTCATGCCTATCCCCGACGCAGGTGTCCCTGTCTGACCGCCCAAACGGATCAAGGTCACGCTTGGTTCCCGCCGGATGAACCGGAGATGAAATTTTTTCGGCGCCGCAATGCCGGCGCCGTTCAGCCATCGCGCTCGCGTTGAAACCTGCGGGCCCTTCCGCCCAGGGACTCCGGCCGATTCAAGGCCTTGCGGAATTCATCGCGCCGCTCGTGGATCGAGGCGATGATCAAGCCCATCGGAACACCGATCTCCACGAGCACCGCCTCGGAGAGTTGCAGGCTGGCCTCGACGGTCTCCGGCACGGCATCGGTAGCGCCCAGGTCGTAGAGCCGCTGGGCGTGGCGCGCGTCGCGCGCGCGGGCCACGATGGTCAGGTCCGGCCGCAACTCGCGGGCCACCGCGACGATGGCCTCGGCCCCCTCGGGGTTGTCCATCGTCACGACGAGGGCCGGCGCATCGGCCAATCCGCAGCGCATCAGGAACTCCGCCCGGGCGGCGTCGCCGAAGTAGATGGCTTCCCCGGCGCGGCGCCCCTGTTCCACGAGGCGCGGGTCCAGCTCGGCTCCCACCCAGCCGATGTCGTGCCGCCGCAGCATGTCGCCCACCAGGCGTCCGACGCGGCCATAGCCCACCACCAGCACCCGGGGATCCCCGTCGCCGTCGCCCTCGGGTTCGGGCGGCAGCTCGCTGGGCACGATCTGGCGGCCGCCCAGCCGCAGGCCGAGCTGCGCCAGGAACGGGATGGAGAACATCGACAGCGTGGCGGCGACCAGCACCGTCTGGCCGATCGTCCGCTCCACCAGCCCCTGGTCCATGGCCTGGCCCAGGATCACGAACGCGAACTCGCCCGCGCCCGCCAGCAGCAGCGCCGCCTCGATGGCGCTGCGGGTCTTCAGCCCGAAGGCCTTGGCGAGCGCGAAGACCACCGCGCAATTCATCATCACCAGCCCCAGGGCCGAGCCGACGATGACCAGCGGCCGGTCCAGCAGCAGGGGCACGTTGAGCCCGATGCCCACCGAGATGAAGAACATGCCCAGCAGCAGGCCCTTGAACGGTTCGACCCGCACCTCGACCTCGTGGCGGAACTCGGTCTCGGCCAGCAGCAGTCCGGCGACGAACGCGCCCAGGGCCATCGACAGGCCGGCGAGCGCGCTCACCAGCCCCGCACCGACGACCACCAGCAGCGAAGCGGCAAGGAACAGCTCCTCGCTCTTGGCCTTGGCCACCGAACGCAGCATCGGGCGCAGCAGCAGGCGGCCGAACATGAACAGCGCGGCGATGCCGATGATGGCCGGCACGAAGGAGAGCAGCATGGCCGGCGAAAAGGCCTCGTCCGTCCGCCGGCTCATCAGCGTCAGCGTGACCAGGATCGGCGCCACGGCCAGGTCCTGGAACAGCAGCACGGAGAACGTGGCCCTGCCCGCGACCGCGTGCTGGCGCTTCTGCTCGGCCAGGATCGGCATGACGATGGCGGTCGACGACAGCGCCAGCGCGGCGCCGATGGCGATGGCGGCAGCGGGCGGCTGGCCGACCAGCATCGCCGCGACAGCGGTGGCCGTCAGGCAAAGCCCGACCTGCAGCGCGCCCAGCCCGAACACATAGCGCCGCAGCGAGCGCAGGCGCTCCCACGAAAGCTCGAGGCCGATGGTGAAGAGCAGGAAGACCACACCGAGCTCGGCGAGCTGGGCCAGCTCGCCCGGGTTGTCGATAGTGAAGGCGTTCAGCCACTTGACCTCGTGGGCCAAGCTGCCCAGGCCGTACGGGCCCAGCACAACGCCCGCGCCGAGGAACCCCAGGATGGGGCTGATGCGCCATTGACGGAAAAGCGGGACCACAACCCCGGCCGTGGCCAGGAACAGGACGACATCCTTGTACGCGCCGGGCTCGACGTGGCCTTCCATCAGGTCTCCGATTTTATCGATGAACCCACTATGCAGCACAGCCGGCACTTGCGGAATCCCGCGATCGGTTTAGACCGCCGGTTTGTGGGGTTCCTGACCAACAGAACGCACGCCGAGCGCACCGAACGCCGGGCGATGATCGCCCTGGTGGCGACGTTCGCCTTGCTGGTGCAGGCGCTGATCCCCAGCCTCGCCGCCGCGAGCCCGGGGGCGGCTGGCGAGTTGTTGATCTGCACCCAGATGGGCCTGCAGACTGCGCCCGACGCGCCGGGCGCGCCGCCGGTCAGCCATTCGTGCAAGCACTGCCTCTGCCCGGCCCCGGCGAACGCTCCGCCCCCGATCGTCTCGGTCGCGCGAGTCGCCTATGTGGCGGAAGTCGCCCAACCGCATCCGGCGCCGCAGATCCGCATTCCTCCGGCCCGCGCGCCGCCCCGCCCACCGGGGCAAGGTCCACCGCTTCCGAACGCCTGATTGACCTCGCCGGCGCGCGTCCCCGCGCGCCCGTCATCCTGCGTATCGGAAACATCCAACATGTCTCTCAAATCCCGCGCGCTCGGCCGCGCGTTCCTGCTGGGCGCGTGCGCCTGGCCCGCCCTCGCCTGCGCGGCGGAAGATTCCGCGCCCACCATCGTCGACAGCGTCATCGTGACCGGCGCGCGAAACCCGGAGGACCCGCCCGTGGTCCAGGACGCGCGCAAGCGCCTCTCGGAAACCCCCGGCGCGGTCTCGGTGATCTCCCAGGAATCCTATCAAAACCGGTTCGCCCTGGCGCTGGACGACATCCTGCGCGACGCTCCCGGCGTGTTCGCCCAGAAGAAGTGGGGCGGCGACATCCGCATCTCGATCCGCGGCTCGGGCCTGGGCAACGCCAACCACAACCGCGGCCTGCTCATCGCCCAGGACGGCGTGCCGCTGAACGAGGCCGACGGCTTTGGCGACAGCCAGATCGCCGACCCGCTCAACACCCGCTTCACCGAGGTCTACCGCGGCGGCAACGCCTTGCGCTTCGGCGGCGCGCTGCTGGGCGGGGCGATCAACATGGTGACGCCGACCGGGAAGACCGCCGGCTTCGACAATCTCGTGCGGATCGACGGCGGCAGCTTCGGCATGATCCGGGAGCACGTGGCGCTGGCCCGCCGGGTCGGGGACTGGGACCTCTATGTTTCGGGCACGAACCAGACCGGCCAGGGCTGGCGGCCGCAGAGCCAGCAGAACATCCAGTTCGCGACCCTGAACCTGGGCCGGAGCTTCGGTGAAGACCGCGAGGTCCGGCTGATCGTCAACGGCTCGAACATCAACCAGGAAATCCCGGGCGCCCTGACCCGCGCCCAGTTCGACGCCGACCCGCGCCAGGCCGCGCCCGGCAACTACGCCAACGACCAGGGCCGGAACCAGCGGGGCGTGCGCACCTCGCTCCGCACCACGTGGCGCCTGAACGACAGCACGGTCTTCGAAGGCGCCGTCTATGGGGTCTGGAAGGACCTGGACCATCCGATCTTCCAGGTGATCGACCAGGAGAGCCGCAATTACGGCGCCTTCGGCCGGCTGGACTGGCAGGGCGCGCTGGGCGGCAAGGTCGCCGACGCCTACGCGGGCGTCTGGCTGCGCGCCGGCGACCTCGACTCCAACTTCTACGCCAATGTGAAGGGCGCCCGCGGCGCGCCCACCTCGCGCACCCGCCAGAACGCCGAGGCGGTGGACGTTTTCGGCGAGGGGCGGCTGTTCGTGACCAGCCACCTGGCCCTCGTGGCCGGCGCGACCTGGGGCCGGACGACGCGCGACTATCAGCAGTACAAGGTGGCCGGCGCACCCGCGACCTTCGATCTGGTGGCCTCCAAGGATTACGACTGGATCGCCCCGCGGGTCGGCCTGCTCTGGGAAGGCGCGGGCGGCGTCCAGGTGTTCGCCAACGTGACGAAGTCGGTGGAGCCGCCGAACCACGGCTCGCTCTCGCCCACCGGCCTGGGCTTCACCGACATCGCCGCCCAGGAAGCCTGGACGGCCGAGATCGGGACCCGCGGCCGGCGCGGTCCGTTCACCTGGGACCTCACCGCCTACCGCGCCCGACTCGACAAGGAGCTGCTGCAGTACACGCCGAACATCCCCGGGCCGGGCGGCGGCAGCGTGCCGGCCGCCACCTTCAACGCGGACACGACGATCCACCAGGGCGTCGAGGCGGCGCTGGACTGGGAGATCGCCAAGGGCCTGCGCCTGCGCCAGACCTATACCTTCTCGGACTTCCGCTTCGACGGCGACATTCAGTACCGCGACAACCGCCTGCCGATCGCCCCCAAGCACTTCTACCGCGCCGAGTTGCGCTACCAGCATCCCTCGGGCTGGTTCGTGGCGCCCTCTCTGGACTGGCAGGCCTCGGACGTCTGGGTGGATTTCGCCAACACCACCCGGGCCCCATCCTATGCGGTGCTGAACCTGGGCGCCGGCTACGCGGTCAATGCGCGGACCACGGTGTTCCTCGACATCCGCAACCTCACGGACAAGGACTATATCTCCAACGTCCAGGCGCAGACCCGCGCCACGGCCGCCAGCGCCGCCTACTGGCCCGGCGACGGGCGCTCTGTCTTCGGAGGCCTGCAATGGTCGTTCTGAGAACCCTTTCCGCCATCGCCGTGCTGGCCGCCGCGGCGCCTGCCGCGGCCCACGTCACCGTGCAGCCGTCGACCGCGACCACCGGCGCCTACCAGGTGCTGCGGTTCGGCGTCGGCCACGGCTGCGGCGACAAGGCCGCCACCACGGCCCTGCGCATCGAGATCCCCGCCGGCGTCACCGTCGCGCGGCCCCAGCCGAAGCCCGGCTGGAAGCTGGAGATCGTCCGCGCCGGCGACGCCGTCTCGGCCATCGTCTGGCGCGGCGCCCTGCCGCCCGACCAGTTCGGAGTTCGTGATCCTCACGAAGCTGCCGGCCGAAGGGGGTCCGCTGGCGTTCCCGGCGATCCAGTCCTGCGGCGCGGAGGAGAACCGCTGGACCGAGACGCCGCCCCCTGGCGGTGCGCGGCCGAAGTTCCCCGCACCCGTCGTCACCGTTATCCCCGCCGCGCCCGAAGCCGGCCACGATCATCACTAGGATATCCGCGATGAAACTCGCCCTCGCCGCCGTCGCGGCGCTTACCCTCGCCACCGCCGCCCAGGCCGCTCCCAAGGTCGAGGCCGCCTGGACGCGCCCGGCCCCCCAGGGCCAGACGGGCGCCGGTTTCATGATCCTCAAGAACCCCGACGCGAAGGCCGACGCCCTGGTCTCGGTCCAGAGCCCGCTTGCCGGGGAGGTCCAGATCCACCAGTCAAGCATGGCCGGCGGCATGGCCTCGATGAAGCAGCTCAACACGCTGCCCCTGCCGGCTGGCGGCGCCGTCACCTTCGCGCCCGGCGGATACCACCTAATGTTCCTGAAGCTCAGCAAGGCGGTGAAGATGGGCGACACGATCCCCGCGACGCTGACGTTCTCCAGCGGCGCGAAGGTGAAGGCGTCGTTCGTCGCGGGCATGGGCCCGCCCGCAGCGCCCCACGACCACCACTAGCGCCGTCAGCAAAAGCGGAGGCCGGTTTTGCGCCCGGGCGGCGCGATCTTTGGCTGGCGGGTCCTCCGGGCGGCGAACCGGCTTCCACGACGCCCGAAGTCCCGCGTTCCTGACAGAAATGTAACGAGCGTAACGGCGCGGGCCCGGAGCATGGTCCGCGCCGACACCTCACCCACCAAGAGACTCCGTACCGATGAAGACCGTCTGGCTCGCCGCCGCCGCCGTGGCCGCCCTGCTCGCCGCCACCCCGGCCGCCTTCGCCGCCGACAGCGCCGCCACCGTCTCCGCGAGCCCGACGCGCGACCTGACCAAGGCCCCTCGCATGGGACCCTGGGGCTTCGACATGGCCGGCCGCGACACCGCCACGCCGCCCGGCAAGAGCTTCTTCGAATACGCCAACGGCGCGTACATGCAGAAGCTGACCATCCCGGCCGACCGCTCGACCTACGGCGCCTTCAACGTGCTGGACGAACTGTCCAAGGATCGGATGCGCGCCGTCGTCGACAAGGCGGCCGCCGACACGTCCGCGGCGGGCCCTTCGGCCCAGGTCGGCGCGCTGTACCGCAGCTTCATGGACGAGGCGAAGGTCGAGGCGCTGGGCGCGAAGCCGCTGCAGGCCGACCTCGACCGCGTGCGCGGCGCCAGGACCCGCGCCGACGTGGCCAGGTTGATGGGCGCCACCGCCGCCGGCTTCGGCCAGAGCTTCTTCAACCCGCAGGTCTATGACGACGCCAAGGATCCGCTGAAGTACGCGGTCTACCTCAGCCAGGGCGGCCTCACCCTGCCCGACCGCGACTACTACCTCGACGCCAAGTTCGAACCCCAGCGCAAGGCCTACGAGGCCTACGTCGCCAAGATGCTCGGCCTGGCCGGCTGGGCCAACCCCGAAGCCAAGGCCAAGGCCATCGTCGCCATGGAGACCGAGGTCGCCAAGGTTTCCTGGACCCGCGCCGAGCGGCGAGACGACGACAAGACCTACAACCCCGTCGAGACCGCGAATCTGGCGGCCTTCGCGCCGGGCTTCGACTGGAAGGCCTTCCTGGCCGGCGCGCAGCTCACCGCCGCCAAGCGCGTGATCGTGGCCGAGAACACCGCCTTCCCGAAGATCGCCGCGATCTACGGCAAGACCGACGTCGAGACCCTGAAGGCCTGGCTCGCCTTCACGACGATCGACCAGGCGGCCAGCTACCTTTCCAAGGACTTCGACCAGGCCCGGTTCGACTTCCGCTCCAAGACCCTGTCGGGCGTCCAGGCCCAGCCGCCGCGCTGGAAGCGCGGCGTGAACCTCGTGGACGGCAACCTCGGCGAGGCGGTCGGGAAGCTCTACGTCGACGCCTATTTCCCGCCCGAGAACAAGGCGCGGATGGAGGCCCTGGTGGCCAACATCCAGACGGCGCTGAGGGCGCGCATCCAGAAGCTCGAATGGATGAGCCCCGAGACCAAGACCAAGGCGCTGGAGAAGCTCGGCAAGTTCACCGTCAAGATCGGCTATCCCGACAAGTGGCGCGACTACTCCGCCCTGCGGATCGTCGACGGAGATCTCTACGGCAACGTGGAGCGGGCGGCGGCCTTCGACTGGAATTTCCGCGTCGCGCGCCTGAACCAGCCGGTGGATCGCACCGAGTGGGAGATGACGCCCGCCACCATCAACGCCTACTACTCGTCCACCAAGAACGAGATCGTCTTCCCGGCCGCGATCCTGCAGCCCCCGTTCTTCGATCCCGAGGGCGACCCGGCCGTGAACTATGGCGGGATCGGCGGCGTGATCGGCCACGAGATCACCCACGGCTTCGACGACCAGGGCCGCAAGTCGGACGGCGACGGCCGGCTGTCCGAGTGGTGGACCAAGTCCGACGAGGAGAAGTTCAACGTCCAGGCCGAGCGGCTGGGCCAGCAGTACTCGGCCACGGAGATCCTGCCGGGGGCGAAGATCAACGGCGAACTGACCATGGGCGAGAACATCGCCGACCTCGGCGGCCTGCTGCTGGCGCTCGACGCCTACCACCTGTCGCTGAACGGCCAGCCCGCGCCGGTGATCGAGGGGCTGACCGGCGACCAGCGCGTCTTCCTGGGCTGGGCCCAGGTTTGGCGCGGCAAGTACCGCGACGATTTCATGAAGCAGATCCTGGTTAGCGACCCGCACTCGCCGCCGGTCGCCCGCGTCGACGTGCCGATGCGCAACATCGACGCCTTCTACGACGCCTTCGGCATCAAGCCCGGCGACCCGATGTACGTCCCGCCGGAACAGCGGGTGCGGATCTGGTAGGGCGCTGAAGTTCCTCCCCCGTCGGGGGAGGTGTCGCCATAGGCGACGGAGGGGGTTTCCTCCCGCACGGTTTGGCTATCGCCAAGCTGAAGCGTTTGAGTGGAAGCCCCCTCAGTCAGCTTCGCTGACAGCTCCCCCGCCAGGGGAGCAACCAGGTTTTGACGCTCTCGTCAAAAATACCGATGTCCGGAAAAAGAATCGGCCCGCAGCGGGGGATAGTCGCTGCGGGCCGCCTTGAGCAGTCGCTCTGATTGAGCGGGCGTTTCCTCCCCGAAACGCCGGAGACCTCGGGACTAGCGCCTTCATGTCTCTCGCCTGATGACAGAACGGCAATTTTCTACCCGAGTCAACGGGCGAAACCCCCTGAAACGGGGCGTCCTGATCAGAAAATCGCGAGCACGCAGGAAATTTACGGCGTCTTTTGACGCCAGCGTCAAATAACCTGTGCTTTGAGCGTTTCGAATGGCGGGCACCTGACATCGAAGACGAAATCGGGCTTGGATGCCGTTACCGGTCCCACGCCCGCGGCGGTCAACGCCAGGGACGCATCGGCCACCTTCGCCGAATCGACCAGCAGGCCGTTGGGCCGTCGTGTCGCGCCGGCCGCGACCAGGGAATTCACCGTCGCAACCTCCACCGCGTCGCCGCCGACGGGCCAGGTCAGGGTCGAACTGCGCAGCGCCGCGGCCCGCGCCTCGACGATCCGCAGCAACCGTTCCGCCTGTGCGATGGCCGCAGCGTCCCAACTGGCGCGCAGCGACGCCGCGAGCTGTGCCTGGCTCTTCAGCATGACGCCGTCGGCCAGCACCTTCAGCCCGTTGGCCTGCAGGGTCGCCCCGGTCGTCGTGATGTCGACCACCAGTTCCGCGGAGCCGGCCGCCGGCGCGCCCTCCGTGGCGCCGCCCGACTCGGCGATCCGGTAGTCGGCGATCCCGTGCCGCGCGAAGAAGCTGCGCGTCTGGGTGAGGTATTTGGTGGCCACGCGCATCCGCCGGCCGGTGCGCCGCAGGTAGTCGTGCGCCACCTCCTCGAGGTCGGCCATCGAGTCGACGTCCAGCCAGCTCTTCGGCACGGCGGTGACCAGGTCGGCGCGGCCGAAGCCCAGGGCGCGCAGCAGCAGGACGCGCGAATCCAGGTCCTCGCCCCGCTCGCGCAGCAGGTCCTCGCCGGTGACCCCCAGGTGCACCTCGCCCGCGTCGAGCGCGTCGGCGATGTCGGCGGCCGAGAGCAGCCGCACCTGCGCGCCGGCCACACCCTTCAGGCTGGCCATGTAGCCGCGCGCCCCGCCGGTGACCTCCAGCTTCAGCCCGCTGTCGGCCAGCCAGCCCTCGACCTGCTCCTTCAGCCGTCCTTTCGAGGGGACCGCGATGATGAGACCGCTCATCCTCCTATGCTCCTTCGGAGCTTCGCAGGATCGAGCCTGCGGTTACTGAAAGGAGGGCGCATCCTCCGAAGCCTTCGCGAACGAGGATCATTGCTCGCCTCCCGTCCAGGCCCGCCAGGGCCGGACCATGCAGCCCACCGCGCGCGCGTCGCTCTGACCGCCGAGGCGGGCCAGCAGGCCATCGTAACGTCCGCCCACCGCCACGGCCCGGTCGGGGCCCAGCGCGTCGCTGCGCACCTCGAAGGTGACGCCGTCGTAGTAGTCGAAGGCGTGCCCCAGGGCGGGGGTGAACCGCATCCGGTCGGCCGGGGCGGTGCGCGTCAGCTCCAGCAGCCGCGTCTCCCATCCCGCCAGCGCCGCCTTCAGCGCGCCGTCATTGGCGCCCGCCAGGTCGCGCATGCGGGCGAAGGCGTAGGCCGGCGTGTCGTCGATCGCCATGAAGGCGCGGATCGCCTCGGCCTGGGCCTCGGTCAGCGACGGCGCGTGCGCCGCCTCCGCCTTGCGCACGAGGCGCGCGGCGATCTCGGCCGGCCCGCGCCCGCCCACCGGCTCCACGCCCGCCAGCGCCCAGACCTCTTCCAGCAACGCCGCCGCCTGAGCCTCCGATAGCCCGGCCAACAGCCCGGCCAGCGTGCCCCCGGCCGCGGCCGTCTCGCCGGTGCGCGACAGCTCGGCCCACAGCAGGCGGGGCCGGCCCGCCACCCGCTTCAGCCGCCCCGCCAGCGTCTCCGGCAGGTCCAGGCTTTCGATGAAGGCGCCGAACAGCGCCACGTCGCCCAGCCAAAGCGAAAGGTCCTTGCGTCCGCCCGCCTCGGCCGCGCGCCACGCCAGAGCGGCGATCTCGGCGTCGGCGGCCTCGACGGCTCCGCCGCCGGGCGAGAACATCTCCAGGCCCAGTTGCACGAACTCCTCGGGCCGGTCGTCGCCGCCGGCCGAGCGGAACGCAGCGCCTTGGTACCAGTAGAGCCCCGCCGCCCGCGCGCTCTCGATGTGCTGGCGCGCGATGGCGACGGTGAAGTCGGGCCGCAGGCAGCTCTCGGTCCCGCCCTCGGCCTGAACCACGAACAGGCGCGCACGCATGGCCTCGCCGGCCAGGTCCAGCAACAGGTTCAGCGGCTGCAGCAGCGGCGCGTCGGCGCGCTCGGCGCCGGAGGCCTCCAGCGGCGCCCGGATGGAGGCCAGCGCTTCAGCGGAAACAGCCGGTTCGACGCGCATCAGCCGGCGTCCAGGATGCGGCGCAGGGCGGACGTCAGCTCGCCACGCGGGATCGTCTGCTGGCCCGGCCGTTGCTCGCGCCACTCGGCGTTGTCGGTCACCTTGCCCGCCAGCTCGCGGCCCAGGTCCAGGTCCTTCACGGTGACGGTCCCGGCCGCCAGCTCGTCCTCGCCCACGATCACCGCGGCAGGCGACAGGCGGCGGTCGGCGTACTTCATCTGGGCCTTCATGCCGGACGAGCCGAGGTAGACTTCGGCCGGGATGCCCGCCGCGCGGATTTCCCGGGCGACGGCGAAATAGTCGGCCATGCGAGTCTGGTCGAAGGCGATCACCACCACCGGCCCCCGCGCCGCCGCCTGGGCCCGGCCCGCCGCGCGCAGCGCCGCCGCCAATCGCGACACCCCAAACGAAAAGCCCGTGGCCGGCGTCCGCTCGCCGGTGAACCGCGCCACCAGGTCGTCATAGCGCCCGCCCCCGCCGATGGAGCCAAAGCGCATCGGCTGGCCCTTCTCGTCCAGGGTGGAGAGCAGGAGTTCGGCCTCGAAGACCGCGCCGGTGTAGTACTCAAGGCCCCGCACCACCGACGGGTCGAAGGTGGCGCGGTCGGCCGCGACGCCCAGTCCGGTCAGGGCCGCGTCGATGGCGGCCAGTTCCGCCAGTCCTTCGTCGCCCTCGGCCGAGCCGCCGACCACGTCCGACAGTTTCGCCAGGGTCGAAGCCCGGTCGCCCGCCCCCGCCGCCGTGAAAGCCAGCACCCGCTCGGCGGCCGCCGCGTTCAGCCCCGCGCCCTTGGTGAAGTCGCCGCTCTCGTCCTTGCGGCCCTCGCCCAGCAACAGGCGCACGCCGTCCGGGCCCAGTCGGTCCAGCTTGTCCACGGCCCGCAGAACGGCCAGCTTCTGGCCCTCGTCGGCCACCCCGGCGGCGGTCATCAGCCCGTTCAGGAGCTTGCGGTTGTTTATCTTGATCAGCGCCGCGCCGGCCGGCAGGCCCGCGGCTTCCAGCCCCTCCACCGCCATGGCGATGATCTCCGCGTCCGCCTCCGGCCGGGCCGAGCCCACCGTGTCGGCGTCGCACTGCACGAACTCGCGGAAACGGCCCGGCCCCGGCTTCTCGTTACGCCACACCGGCCCGAAGGCGTAGCGGCGGAACGGCTTGGGCAGGGTCTCCCAATTTTGCGCCGCGAACCGGGCCAGCGGCGCGGTCAGGTCGTAGCGCAGCGCCATCCACTGCTCGTCGTCGTCCTGCAGGGCGAAGACGCCCTCGTTCGGACGGTCGGCGTCGGGCAGGAACTTGCCCAGGGCGTCGGCGTATTCGAACGCTCCGGTCTCCAGCGGCTCGAAACCCCAGCGCTCGTAGACGCCGCTGACGGCGGCGAGGATCGCCCGCTCCGACACGACATCCCGCGCGCGGCGGTCGTTGAACCCACGGGGGGCGCGGGCTTCGGGGCGGGTCTGGTCGCTGCTCATGGCCGCGCGATTAGCGGCTGAGGGAACATCACTCAAGGAAGTGCTTTGGGAAAGGCTCATCGGTCGTCTCTCGGAAGGAGGTCGACGGACGAAGCTGAGAAGGTTCGAGCCCCGTCCGCTGGTGCGGGGCTCGGAGGGGGTTCGCTTAAGCCACGAGCCCGCCAGCCGATCCCGCTTGGGTCGGATGGTGATGGCCGTGATGGTGCGCGAACCGCGTCATGACGGCGGGGCTCTTAGCGGAACTTCGTGACCGAGTCACGAACGCTCACGCCGCCCGGCGGAAGCTCCGCGGCGAGGCGCCGAAGGCCGTGCGGAAGGTCGCGTTGAAGTGGGAGACGTCGTTGAAGCCGACGCCGAACGCGATTTCGGTCACGCTCTCGCGGGTGTCCAGCAGCCGGTCGGCGGCGGCGCGCAGACGGGCGCCGATCAGGTACTGGCGCGGCGTCTCGCCGGTGACCGACCGGAAGGCGCGGATGAAGTGGTATCGGCTGAGTCCGGCGAGCCCCGCCATCTCCGACAGGCCCAGCGGCTCGGCATAGTCGGCGTCGATCAGGGCGGCCACGTCGCGCACCCTATGGCGTTCGCCGTTGGAGATCGGCCTCACCCCGCGGCCCGGCCGCAGCGCCGCGCCCGTCAGGCGCACCACCGCTTCCTCGTCCGGCCGGCCGACCGATGCCAGGCGGCGAACGGCGGCGTAGAGCGGCGCCGTCGTCCGCCCCGCCGCCAACCCCGCGACCGGGAAGGCGGCCAGATCGCAGCCGACGTCGTTGGCCACCTCGGCCAGCAAACCCTCGTCCAGCGCGACCACCGAGCGCCGCACGTCGCGGGTGTCGAGATAGCTGTAGGTGAACTCCTCGCCAGCATTGCCGAACAGCAGGCTGCCGGGCCGCGCCTCGGCGACCCCGATCGGCGATCGATAATCGAACTGGCCCGACACGATCACGCCGATGGACGGGCAGGCGTACTGGCTCTCGCGCCGCCCTTCGAAGGGCGCGCTGTGGCACCGCGCGTCGCCCGCGCCATAGAGGCCCGCGTGCGACGGCAACTCGGGCCCCGCCACCTCGATCCGGAATGCCGACACAGGCGCGCGCATGCCCCGATCGTGCGGCGGGCGCCGCCGGCTTGGCAACAGCAATAAACCCCAAGTCCCGGCGTGCTCCGGGGCGTAACCTACCCCGCGAATGGGGTTGAACCGCAAGACGTTGCCATACGGCCTGGGCGCCGTGGGTCTGGGCGTGCTGGGGCTGGTCGTCGGCGACTTCGCCCTCCAGTGGCAGCCCGTGCCCAAGGACGTTCCCGCCCGCGAGGCGCTGGCCTACCTCAGCGCCTTCCTCCTCATCGCGGGCGGCTTGGCGACGATCTGGCGGCCCGTCGCGGCCTGGGGCGCCCTGGGCCTTGGCGCGATGTACGGCGTCTGGGTTGTCGTACTCCACCTGCCCGTCGCGCTCGCCGGCAAGACGAGCGACATCGGATCGTGGAACGCGGTCGCAGAGGCCCTCGCCCTCAGCCTGGGCGGCCTGGTCGCCTGGGCGGCGATGCGGCGGCCGGACCTCGCGCCAGCGGGCCGGCGGCTGTTCGGCCTGTGCGCCGTGATCTTCGCCCTAGCCCACTTCGGCTACGCGAAGTTCACCGCCTCGATGGTGCCTGGCTGGCTGCCCGCGCCGCTGTTCTGGGCGTATTTCACCGGCGCCTGCCACCTGGCCGGCGGCCTGGCCTTGATCGCCGGCGTCGTTCCGCGCCTCGCCGCGAGCCTGCTGGCGGCGATGTACGGCCTGTTCGCCCTGATCCTGCACCTGCCGCGCGTGATCGCCGCGCCGGACCAGCGCATCGAGTGGACCATGCTGTTCATCGCCCTGTCGCTCGCCGGCGCCGCCTGCAACCTGCGCGCGGCCCGGGAGGCCTAAATCCCCGCGTCGGCGGCGATCCTGGCCACCAGTTCCTTCAGCAGCTTCGCCGCCACCACCGCGGTCATGCCGTTTACATCGCGGTCGGGGTTCAGCTCGACGATGTCGCCGCCGATCACCGGACCTGGCGTCTGCCAGATCACGTCCAGCACCTCGCGGGTCGTCTTGCCACCCGGCTCGTGGTGCGAGACGCCCGGCGCATAGGCCGGGTCCAGCCCGTCCAGGTCGATGGAGATGTAGGTCGACCCGGCCGGCAGGGCCGCCAGGCCCGCGTCATGCTCGTGCGGGGCGAACACCTTCACGCCGTAGCGTTTCGCCTGGGCGACCAGGTGGGCGTTCGGCGTTCGGATGCCGAGCTGGGTGATCCCGGCCGCCAAGCCGTTCTCCATGATCCGCGCGAAGGGCGAGGCGTGGCTCAGCGGGTCGCCCTCGAAGTTCTCATAGAGGTCGGAATGGGCGTCGATGTGCACGATCTGCGGCGGAGAAATCCCGGCCGCGGCCAGCCCGGCGAGAACCGGATAGGTCACCGCATGGTCGCCGCCCAGCACCACCGCCGGGCCCGCCGCAAACGCCGCGCGCACGGCCTCGACCATCCTGTCGAAATCGCCGTCGTCCTCGCGCAGGGGCGCGTCGCCGAGGTCGTTGAGCAGGCCCTCGTCCAGCACCATCCCGTTGGTGGCTGTCAGGTGCGCGTGCGGGGAATTCAGCGCCTCGCGGATCGCCGACGGCGCCTTGGCCGGGCCGCGCAGGAAGGAGGAATGCTGGTCTGTGGGGAGACCCAGGAGGGAGACGCGAGTCATGCGGCGAAGCTACGCCGCCAGCTTCGCCGGCGTCACCACCGTCACCGCCCATCCGGGCTTCGCCGGCCGGCGGCGGATCTTCTCGCCCTTCAGCCAGATGAACAGCGCCTCCCAGTGGATGGCGCCCATGACGCCCACGGTCATCCAGGGATGGGTCAGCCAGGCGCGCAGCAGATTGCGGTCGGTCAGCGCCTGCCGTTCGGCGGCGAACCCCGTCGCCAGCACCCGCCCCTCGGCGTCGTCGACGTCCACCAGCACCTGCACCTGGTCGCCGGGCGGCCGCACCCGGAAGGCGTACGAGAGATCCATGTCCATGAAGGGCGAGACGTAAAACCCCTTCTCGCAGGCCTGTTTCACGATCGGGGCGTCTTCCGCCGGGATCAGGTAGCTGTGCCGTTCGCCGAAGGTGTTGTTGACCTCGTAGAGGATGGCGCTCAGCGCCCCGTCGGCCGCGTAGCAGAAATAGACCGTCAGCGGGTTGAACCCCATGCCCAGGATGCGCGGCATGGCCAGCATCCGCACCGGCCCGCCATGGGCGATCCCCGCCGCGGCGAGTTGGGCCTCCACCTGCTGTTTCAGCGGCGTCGCCGAACCGTCGCCATGCCGGCGCGGGTCGAAGCCGGTCAGGTTGAAGCGCCGGAGGGAAAACAGCTTCAGGCCGCGGTCGAGCGCGTCCAGCTCGTCCAGGTCCAGCAGCAACATGAAGATCCGATAGCGCAGCGCATGGCGCCGGGGCTTCATCCGCGTGTGGGAGACGATCCCGGGATAGAGCCCGGAGCGCATGGTCAGGCGGCCTCGTCCGCCAGCAGCGGCTCGCGCACATGGATGCGGCCGTTCTCGTCCGCCACCGTCCAGGGCCGGCGCACGCCGCCCAGCTGCTCGGCGACGGCCAGGCCCGATTGCAGGGCGTCCTCGTGGAAGCCGTGGCCCAGGTACGATCCGCAGAACCAGGTGCGCCGCACGCCCTGGATGTCCCAGAACTCGGTCTGCGCGGCGATCGCGCCGGCGTCGAACAGCGGGTGCTCGTAGATCTCGGTGCGGATCAGCTTGTCCGCGGCGATTTCCTTGTTCGGGTTCAGGGTCACGAACAGGTCCGGCGCGTCCTTCAGGCTTTGCAGCCGGTTCATCCAGTAGCTGACCGCCCCCTCGCCCGGGGCGTTCCGGTGGCCGATGTGGTTCCAGCTGCACCAGGCGCGCCGGCGCTTGGGCATCAGCACCGGGTCGGTGTGCAGCGCCACGAGGTTGCGGCTGTAGCGGAAGCAGCCCAGCAGCCGCTTCTCCTCCGGGGTCGGATCCTCCAGCAGGCCGAGCGCCGTGTCGCCGTGGGTGGCGATCACCACCTGGTCGAACCGTTCGCGACCACCGCCGGCCAGCCGCACCTCGGCTCCGTTGGCGTCGCGGCGCACGCCGGCGACCCGCACGCCCTTGCGCACCTCGCCCCGGAACGCCGCCGTCAGCTTCTCGACGTATTCGCGCGAGCCGCCCTTCACGGTCCGCCAAAGGCCGCGCCCCACGATGCTCATCATGCCGTGGTTCAGGAAGAACCGGATCAGCGAGGCGGCGGGGTACTGGCCGATCTCCTTCAGCGGCGTCGACCAGATGGCGGCCGCCTGCGGCAGCAGATGGTCGTCGCGGAACGCCTGGCAGTAGCCCTTCTCTTCCAGATAGGCCTCGAGCGAGGTCAGCGGCGTCTCCAGCCGAGCCAGATCCTTCGGCGCGTGCCGGTAGAAGCGGGTGATGTCCCGCAGCATTCCCCAGAACCGCGCCGAGAACAGGTTGCGCTTCTGGGCGAACACGCCGAGCGCGCCGTAGCTGGAATATTCGAAGTCGCCGTCGTCCAGGCTCACCGACAGGCTCATGTCGGCGTTCAGGCTCGGCACGCCCAGGTGCTTCAGCAGCGCCGTGAAGTTCGGATAGTTGCCTTCGTTGTAGACGATGAAGCCGGTGTCCACCGGCACCGGACCGTGATGGCCGGGCGCTTCGGCGGTGTTGGCATGGCCGCCGACCCGCGGGTCGGCCTCGAACAGGGTGACGTCGTGCGTCTCCGATAGCAGCCAGGCCGCCGAAAGCCCGGCTATGCCCCCTCCGACCACGGCTACGCTCAGCCGCTCGACGCTGCTCATCTGGACTCCCAACCTCTGTCTGCGCGCGCGACCCCCGGCCCGCGCGGCGCCTGGAGTGCTTAGCAAATGCTACGGCCTCCTCACAGCGCCGGATGCGTCTCCGGCCGGATCATGATCGTATGAGCAGGGGGTTCGCGCGATGCTGCTGCAAATTGTCCTGGGCGTCCTGGTCGCCATGCTCGCGGTGATGGTCGCGGCGTGGGCCTTCGGGCTTGCCGCGAAGAACGGCGGCTGGACCGACGTGTTCTGGAGCTTCGGGACCGGCCTGCTGCTGGCAGGCGCCGCCTTCGTCTCCACCGGCGTCGACGCCAGCCCGGCGCGCCGATGGCTGATCGTGGCCTTCATGCTGGTCTGGGGCCTGCGCCTCGGCCTCTACCTGGCGCCGCGCGTGGCCGGCCATCCCGAGGATCCGCGCTACGCCGCGTTCCGGAGGTCGGCGAAGAACTATCCGCTGACCATGCTGTGGGTGAGCCTGCCCCAGGCGCCCGCCACCGCCCTGCTGGCGCTCTCCGTCGTAACCGCCGCCCAGCGTCCGGCGCCGGACCTCGACGTCCGCGACGCCCTGGCCGCGCTGGTCTACCTCGCAGCCATCATCGGCGAGACGGTCTCCGACTCCCAGATGAAGCGCTTCCGCGCCGACCCGGCCAACAAGGGCAAGGTCATCGAGACCGGCCTCTGGGCCTGGTCGCGCCACCCGAACTACTTCTTCCAGTGGCTGGGCTGGATGGCCTATCCCATCATGGCCCTGGATCCTTCCCGCCCGGTCGCCTTCCTCACCCTCGTCGCGCCGGCGGTCATGTATGGCCTGCTTCGCTACGTCTCCGGCGTCCCGCCCCTGGAGGAAGCCATGCTGAAATCGCGCGGCGACGCATTCCGCGCCTACCAGAAGCGCGTCAGCGTCTTCTTCCCCCTGCCACCCAAGCATCCTGAGTCCGCATGAGCTTCACCTCCGCCATCATCGATACGTTCGAAGGCGCGCCGCTTCCCGACACCGTCCGCAAGACCGCGATCCACCTGCTGGTGGCCAATGCGCGGCGGGAGCATTCCAAGGCGGGTCCGGGGACCGAGGCCGCCTTCGCCCGCGACATGGCCGAGCACCCGATCGCCGCTCACACCGACGCGGCCAACGCCCAGCACTACGAGGTGCCGGCGGAGTTCTTCCTCAACTGCCTCGGCCCGCAGCTGAAATATTCGTCCTGCCTCTACCGGAACCCCGGCGACACCATCGCCGAGGCCGAGGAGCACGCGCTGAAAGAGACGGCCGAGCACGCCGACCTTCGGGACGGCCAGCGGATCCTGGAACTGGGCTGCGGCTGGGGCTCGCTGTCGCTGTGGATGGCCAAGGCCTATCCCGACGCGAGGATCACCTCGGTTTCGAACTCGGCCAGCCAGAAGGCCTTCATCATGGCCCGCGCCCAGGAACGCGGCCTGTCGAACCTCGAGGTCATCACCTGCGACATGAACGACTTCGAGGCGCCCGGCGAATTCGACCGCGTGGTCTCGGTCGAGATGTTCGAGCACATGTCGAACTGGCGCGCCCTGCTGGGCCGGGTGAAGACGTGGCTGAAGCCGGATGGCCGCCTCTTCATCCACGTCTTCACGCACAAGACCACGCCCTACCGGTTCGACCTCAACGACGACGCGGACTGGATCGGGAAATACTTCTTCTCGGGCGGCGTCATGCCCAGCCATGGCCTGATGGCCCAGTTCCCCGACCTGTTCACCGTCGAGCAGGATTGGCGCTGGAGCGGGACCCACTACGAGAAGACCGCGCTGCACTGGCTCGACGCCTACGACCGCAACCTGCCGAAGATCCGGCCGGTGCTGGAGGCGACCTACGGCGCCGACGCCACGCTCTGGCACAGGCGCTGGCGCCTGTTCTTCCTCGCCACCGCCGGCCTCTTCGGCCACCGTGGCGGCACGGAATGGGGCGTGAGCCACTATCGCTTGAAGCCGGCCTGAACGGGGGAAGAATGATCCGACTGATCGCCACCTACGTCGCCACGGCGCTGGCCGTCCTGGCGCTGGACATCGTCTGGCTCACCCAGTTCGGGCCGAAGGTCTATTTCCCGACCCTGGATCCCGTCGCCATGCCCATGGCGCGGATCGCACCCGCCGCGGTGTTCTACTTCATCTACATCGCCGGCATCCTGGCGCTGGCCGTCTGGCCTACCCGCGACAAGCCGCTCCGGGCTACGACGGTGACGGGCGCCATGCTGGGCGGGCTCTGCTACGCCACCTACGACCTCACCAACCAGGCGACGCTGAAGGTCTGGTCCACCCAGATCACCCTGATCGACATCACTTGGGGCACGTTCCTTACCGCGGTGGGCGCAACCGTCGGCGGACTGGTGATCCGACGCATGAAGGCCTAGTCGCGCCCCGCCTCCGCGTGCCATTGTCGTTTTCGAAGATAGATCACGATACAGTGTAAATCTGTACGCGGAGGACACGGGATGGATGCGGTGCTCGAACGGCAGGACCTGTCGGCGCGCCTGGAAGCGGCGTCGCTCAACGGGATGACCATGGCGGTATGGGCCGACGCCCAGCCGAACAAGGCCGCGGTCGTCGATCCCGACGGGACCAGCCGTTCCTTCGCCGAGGTGAACGCCAACGCCAACCGGCTCGTGCGGCTGCTGCGCGGCGCGGGACTGAAGGCCGGCGACGCGGTGGCGCTGGCGATGTCGAACCGTCACGAGTTCCTCGAAATCCAGTCGGCGACGCTTCGGGCCGGCTTCCGCATCACGCCGATCAACTGGCACCTCACCGTCGACGAGATCGCCTACATCCTCAACGACTGCGAGGCTCAGGCCGTGTTCGTCGAGGCCCGCATCGGCGCCGGCGTCCAGGCCGCGGCCCTTGCACCCAGCCTCAAGATCAAGGTGGCGGTCGGCGGGGATATCGACGGCTTCGTGAACTACGACCAGGCGCTGGCGGGCGTGGATCCGTCCGACATCGACGACCCGGTGCTCGGCAACCAGATGCTCTACACCTCGGGCACCACGGGCCGACCCAAGGGCGTCTTCCGTCCGACGCCGGTCGTCACGCCCCAGGCCATGTACGCCCTGCGCGGCTACGATGCGGACTCGGTGCAGCTTTGCGCGGGTCCGGCCTATCACGCCGCTCCGCTGGCGTTCGACGTCCGCGCCGCCATGGGGGCCGGCGCCACCCTGGTGTTCCTCGACAAGTGGGACAGCGAGCACACCCTGCGCACCATCGCCGCGCACCGGGTTACCCACATGCACCTGGTGCCGATCATGTTCCAGCGGCTGCTGGCGCTGTCGCCCGAGGTGAAGGCCCGCCACGACATCTCCAGCGTGAAGTACATCGTCCACGGCGCGGCGCCCTGCCCGCCCGAAGTGAAGCACGCGATGATCGAGTGGTTCGGCCCGGTGCTCAGCGAGTACTACGCCGGCTCGGAAGGCGGCGCGGGCTTCATGATCAATTCCGAGGAATGGCTGCGCAAGCCGGGCTCGGTGGGCAAGAAGCCCGAGCTGCTAGGCTCCAAGATCCTCGACGAGGCGGGGAACGAGTGTCCGCCCAACGTCTCGGGGACCATCTACCACCAGCTGCCGCCCGGCGGCGGCTTCACCTACTACAAGGACGAGAAGAAGACCCAGGCCTCGCGCGTCGGCGACTACTTCACCATGGGCGACATGGGCTACTTCGACGAGGACGGCTACCTGTTCCTCACCGGCCGCAGCGCCGAGACGATCATCTCGGGCGGGGTGAACATCTACCCGCAGGAGATCGACAACGAGCTGATCAAGCATGAGGCCGTGGCCGACAGTTCCACCGTCGGCGTGCCGCACGACGAGTGGGGCGAACAGGTCAAGGCGGTGATCCTGCTCAAGCCCGGTTACGAGCCGTCCGACCTGCTGGCGCAGGAGATCCTCGCCTTCGCCCGTGACAGCCTGCCCAGCTTCAAGGTGCCCCGCAGCCTGGACTTCGTCACCAGCCTGCCCCGCTCGGAAGCCGGCAAGATCCAGCGTGGCAAGGTGCGCGCCCCCTACTGGGAAGGCCGCGCCCGCCAGATCTGACGAAGGCGCCGGTTCCGCACTGGCGCTTTCCGGCCTTCGAACCTACGGTCCCGCCAGTTGTGTTTCTGGGGGACATCCGTGAAGGCCTTCATCCTCGGCGCGGCGCTCGCCGCCGCCCTCGTCGCGCCCGCGCTGGCGCAGCAGCCCGCCACCACCTTCGTCCAGGCCGGGCGCGTGCTGGTCGACCCCGCTTCGGGCAAGGTCGAGACCAACAAGACGCTGGTGGTCCAGGCGGGGAAGGTCGTCCGCATCGCCGATGGCTTCGTCTCCGAGCCGGGCGGCCAGGTCGTCGACCTCAAGAACGCCTTCGTCCTGCCCGGCCTGATCGACAGCCACGTTCACATCACCAGCCAGCAGGGCCCCACCTCGCGCCTCGACGAAGTGACCGAGTCCTCGGCCGAACAGGCCCTGATCGGCGCGCGCTATGCGAAGCGCACCCTGATGGCCGGCTTCACCACGGTCGCCGACCTGGGCGGCGACAACGACGCCGTCTTCGCCCTGCGCAAGGCGACGGCGCTCGGCGATGTCCCCGGCCCGCGCATCGTCGCCGCCGGCTCGGCCATCTCGGTCCACGGCGGCCACGGCGACGTCAACGGCTTCCGCGAGGACGTGATGCACGTGCTGCGGCCGGGCTCGGTCTGCTCGGGCCCCGCCGACTGTAGCCGCGCCGTGCGCGAGCAGGTCTGGAAGGGCGCCGACGTCATCAAGATCACCGCGACGGGCGGCGTGCTGTCCAACACCGCCGCGGGCCTGGCCCAGCAGTTCTCGGACGAGGAGCTGAAGGCGATCGTGGAGAGCGCCCACCGCATGGGCCGCCGCGTCACCGCCCATGCCCACGGCGCCGACGGCATTGATAGCTTCCTGAAGGCCGGCGGCGATTCCATCGAGCACGGCACCTATCTGGACGCCGAGGGCATCGCCCTGATGAAGAAGAACGGCGCCTATCTGGTCCCCACCCTGATGGCCGGCGACTTCGTCTATCGCGTGGCCTCGGGGCCGAACAACTTCCTGACGCCCGCCCAGTCGGCCAAGGCGCTGGAGGCCGGCCCCAAGATGCTGGCCATGGCGCGCCGCGCCCATGACGCCGGCGTGAAGATCGCCTTCGGCACCGACACCGGCGTATCGGCCCACGGCGACAACGCCGGCGAGTTCGGCTTGCTGGTGAAGGCGGGCCTCAGTCCGCTGGAGGCGATCCAGGCCGCCACGGTCAACGCCGCCGACCACCTGCAGATCTCAGCCGTCGCGGGCAGCCTGACCCCCGGCCACGCCGCCGACCTGATCGCGGTCCAGGGCGACCCGCTGAAGGACGTCGCGGTCCTGGAGAAGGTGGGCTTCGTGATGAAGGGGGGCGCCGTCTACAAGGATGCCTCCCGCCCCTGATCGGACGGGAAAAGAAGGGAAACCAAGCGTGTTTGGCCCCGCCCGCCGACGCAGGGCATAAGCCGCCGCCATGATCCCCTTCATCGACCTGCAGTCGCAGCGCCAGCGCCTGGGCCAGCCTCTCGAGGACGCGATCCTCAAGGTGGTGCGGTCGGGCGCCTACGTCATGGGCCCCGAGATCGCCCAGTTCGAGGCCGAGCTCGCCGCCTTCGGCCAGGCGCCCTACGCCCTGTCGTGCGGGTCGGGGACCGAGGCCCTGGTGCTGCCGCTGATGGCCTGGGGGATCGGGCCGGGCGACGCAGTCTTCTGCCCCTCCTTCACCTTCGCCGCGACCGCGGAGGCCATGCCGCTGGTGGGCGCCTCGCCGGTGTTCGTCGACGTGCTGCCCGACACCTATAACCTCGACCCCGCGAAGCTCGAAGCCGCGATCCAGGCCGTGAAGGCCGATGGCAAGCTCACGCCGCGCGCGGTCATCGCCGTCGACCTGTTCGGCCAGCCCGCCGATTACCCCGCCATCGCCGCGATCTGCGCGAAGCACGGCCTGAAGCTGATCTCGGATTCCGCCCAGGGCTTCGGCTGCACGCTGGGCGGCCAGCACCCGATCCACTGGGCCGATGTCACCACCACCTCGTTCTTCCCGGCCAAGCCCTTGGGCTGCTACGGCGACGGCGGGGCGGTGCTTTCCAAGGATGCGCGCTTCCACGACCTGCTGGTCAGCCTGCGCGTCCACGGCCAGGCGGTGAAGTCCGACCTGGAAGGCCGCACCTTCGACCACGACCCCAAGTACCTGAACATGCGCGTCGGCATGAACAGCCGGATGGACACCCTCCAGGCCGCCGTCCTGCTGCAGAAGCTGACCATCTTCGCCGATGAGATCGCGGCCCGGAACAAGGTCGCCGCCCGCTATGCCGAGGGCCTGGGCGACGTGGTCCGCGCCCCGCCGGTGATCGCGGACAGCGTCTCGGTCTGGGCCCAGTACGTCATCGAGACCGACGACCGCGACGGCCTGGCCGCCCACCTGAAGGGCGAGGGCGTGCCGACCGCCGTCTACTACCCCGTCCCGCTGCACCAGCAGGCGCCCTACAAGCACTACCCGCAGCCGGGCGGCCTGCCGGTCACCGAGGCGGCCGCGCACAAGGTGCTGGCGCTGCCTATGCACGCCTACCTGACCGAGCCCGACCAGGACCGCATCGTCTCGGCGATCCGCAACTACGTGAAGCGGAACGGCTAAGCGCAACCGATAGGCCGTTCGGCGGCGACTAGGGTATGGTGACGCTGAGCCATCGTCCCTGGAGGCTGCAATGCCCGACCGTGACGCTTACCCCGCTCTCCCCGGCGCCCTGGCCGACAAGCCGACGCTCAGCCTGACCGACCGCCTGCGCGGCAAGCGCTTGCGGATGCCCTGGGCGATCCCGGACGCGGCGCTCCACCAGCCGCTTCTGAAACAGCGGTCCGTCGTCGGCGACCTGTTCTGGATCGCCGACCCTGCCCTCGCCAAGCACGTACTGGTCGACCACGCGTCCGACTATCCGAAGGCGGCGCTCGAGTTGCAGCTCTTCCAGGCGCTGTTCGGCCAGGGTCTGGTGGGCATCGACGGCGACCTCTGGCGCAAGCACCGCCGCACCATGGCGGCCACTTTCACGCCGTCCAGCGTGGCCAGCTACGCGGCGGCCATGGCCGCCGCGTCGGAAGCCTTCGCCGACGGCTGGCGCCGGCTGCCCGAGCACGCGGTGGTGGACGTGTCCGAGGCGATGAACGGGCTGACCCTTACCATCATCGCCCGCACCATGTTCTCGGAGGACGGCGCCGCCGCCGAGCCCGCCGTCGCTCAGGCAATGCAGGCGGCGGGCGACCTGAACGACATCAACCTGCTGGACCTCGTGCCGGGAGCCGCCCAGCTGCGCATGCGCGCGCGGATCAAGCGCTTCGCCGCCATCTTCCGCCCGCTGGACGAAGCGATCGCCCGGATGGCCGCGACCCGCGAGGCGTCGGCCAATCCGCCCGACGACCTGCTGTCGCGATTGATGGCGGCGCGCGACGCCGAGACGGGAGTCGGCCTCACGCCCCAGGAGGTCCGCGACGAGGTGGTGACCATCTTCGTGGCCGGCCACGAGACCACCGCCACGGCCATGACCTGGATCTGGTACCTGCTGGCCCGGCAGCCCGTCGAGGCGGCGCGCCTCCGCGCCGAGCTGGACGCCGTTCTCGGCGGTCGCACGCCCACCCAGGACGACCTGCCGCGGCTCGCCTACGCCCGCCGCTTCGTGGACGAGGCGCTGCGCGTCCTGCCGCCGACGCCCGGCATCTCCACCCGCGTCGCCGCCAAGGACGACGTGCTGGGCGGCGTGCCGGTGCGCAAGGGCGCCTTCATGCTGATCCTGCCCTGGGTGCTGCACCGCAGCCGGCTGAACTGGGAAGAGCCCGAGCGCTTCGACCCGGACCGGTTCCTGCCCGAGCGGAGCCAGGGCCGCCACCGCCTGGCCGCCCTGCCGTTCGGGGCGGGGCCGCGGGTCTGCATCGGGCAGTCGCTGGCGGTGAACGAGATCCTGCTCATCCTAGCGACCCTGGCCCAGCAGTTCGAACTGGATCTGGCGACGGACGCGCCGGTCGAGCTGCGCCACAACGTCACCCTGCGGCCAGCCGGGGGTCTGCCGATGCGGGTCCGTCGGCGTCAGCGGCCCCTGGCCGCCGTCGCGGCGGAGTAGCCACCGGTTCCAGCTTGCCTCCCGTCCGCACCCATGGAATGGGTTGCGTCAAACAAGCGTTTGAGGGAGGGGCTGATGAAAGCCGCGGTCTATTACGAAAACGGTCCGCCCGAGGTTCTCAAGTACGAGGATTTCCCCGACCCCGAGTGCCACCCCAAGGGGATCGTGATCCGCGTCGAAGCGGTCTCGATCGAAGGCGGCGACACCCTGAACCGCTTCCGCGGCGCGCTGATGACCAACCCGCACGTGGTGGGCTACCAGGCCGCCGGTGAGGTGATCGAGGTCGGCGCCGAGGTCACGAAGTTCAAGGTGGGCGACAAGGTGTGCACGACCGGCGCCTTCGGCAGCCACGCCGAGCTGCGCGCCGTGCCCGCCATGACCGCCTGGAAAGTGCCGCAGGGCCTGAGCACCAAGGAAGCGGCGGTGATCCCGGTCACGTTCGGCACCGCCGACGACTGCCTGTTCGAGTTCGGCCGGATGAAGAAGGGCGACGTGGTCCTGGTCCAGGCCGGCGCCTCGGGCGTGGGCGTGGCGGCCATCCAGCTCGCGGCGCGCGCCGGGGCCTCGATGGTGCTGGCCACCGCCTCGTCTGACGAGCGGCTGGAGAAGCTGAAGGCCTACGGCCTCACCCACGGCATCAACTACAAGACCCACGACGTGGTGAAGGAGGTCATGCGCCTCACCGACCGCAAGGGTTGCGACGTGATCGTCGATTCGGTTGGCGGGCCCACCCTGCAGTCCTCGATCCTCAGCCTCGCCTATCGCGGCCGCGTGTCGATGGTGGGCGCCGCCGGGCGCGAGGAAATGAAGGTAGACGTGGGCAGCATGATGGGCGGCAACCGCAGCCTGTCGGGCGTCTTCCTCGGCGCCGAGATCGGAACGGACCGCGTTCAGAAGAACATCGAGCGCCTCATCGCCGACGTGGCCAAGGGCGAGCTCAAGGTGTTGATCGACCGGGAATTTCCGCTGTCCCAGGCGGCGGAGGCCCACCGCTATATCGAAAGCCGCCAGGCCGTGGGCCGCGTGCTGCTGATCCCCTAGGGCTCAGCCGCGGCCAAAGATCTTCAGCCACAGGCCCGCGAGGCCGAGCAGGATGAACGCCCACATCGCCAGGGACAGCAATAGGGGAACGATCACACGCATACCTTCGCTCGGCCCCTCCCCCAAGGCGACTCTTGGGCCATGATTGGCCCACAAGTTCTGGGAAGACCAGCCGATTCACGCGTCAGGATCGTCACACCCTATGTCGCGCAACCGACAGGGGACGACGAAGGAGACATAAGCCATGCCAAAAGCCCGTAACGGCGCCGTCGAACTCGAATACCAGACGTTCGGCGACGACCGCCCGGAAGCCGTCCTCTTGGTCAACGGCCTGGGCTCGCAGATGACCCGCTGGCCCGAGGCCTTCTGCGAGAAACTGGTCGCCCGCGGCTACCGCGCGATCCGGTTCGACAACCGAGATACGGGCCTCTCCACCTGGTTCAAGGCCGGTGAGCGCTACACGCTGAAGGACATGGCGGCCGACGCTATGGCCGTGCTCGACGCGGCCGGCGTGAAGCAGGCCCACATCGCGGGCGTGTCCATGGGCGGGATGATCGTCCAGCGGATCGCCATCGACTACCCCGCGCGGGTCAAGTCCCTCACCTCGATCATGTCCGCCACTTCGGGCGACGTGGTCGCCACGCCCGAGGCCATGGCGGTGATCAGCAATCCGCCGCCGGACCCGGCCGCCGACTTCGAGGCCTTCGTGGCGCACGGGATGCGCAACGCGCGCACCATCGGCAGCCCTGCCTATCCCTGGACCGACGCGGAGCTCCGCGCTCGCGTCGTCGCCGAGCATGCGCGGGCCTTCAACCCCGCCGGCGTCGGCCGCCAGCGCCAGGCCATCGGCGCCGACGGCGACCGCACCGAGGAACTGCGCAAGCTCAAGGTCCCCACCGTCGTCCTGCACGGTGAGGACGACCCGCTGGTGCAGCCCGTGGGCGGCCGCGAGACCGCCGCGGCGATCCCGGGCGCCGAGCTGCGGCTGATCCCGGGCATGGGCCACGACCTGCCGCCCGCCCTCTACGACACGATCGTCGACGCCATCGTGGCGGCCGCGACGAAAGCCAAGACCACCGCCTAGACCTTAAGGAAGCACCATGGGACGTCTCTCCGGCCGCGTGGCCGTCATCACCGGCGCGGCCAGCGGCATCGGCCGCGCCTCGGCCAAGCTGTTCGCCGCCGAGGGGGCCAGCCTGGTCATCGCCGACCGCGCCGACGCCGTCGACGAGACCGCCGCCGCCATCACCGCGGCGGGCGGCAAGGTGGTGGCCCTGAAGGGCGACGCCGGCGACGACGCCTTCGTGAAGTCGCTGGTGGACCGGGCCAAGTCGGAGTTCGGCGGGCTGGACATCTTCTGGGCCAACGCCGGCATCTCGGGCGGCTTCACGCCCCTGCACGAGCAGACCGCCGACTACTGGGCCGAGATCCTGCGCATCAACCTGATCGGCGGGTTCCTGGGCGTGAAGTACGCGTCCGAGGCCATGATCCCGAACGGCAAGGGCTCCATCATCTGCACGGCCTCGGTGGCGGGCATCCGCTCGGGCGCCGGCGGCCCGGCCTATTCCGCATCGAAGGCCGGCGTCATCAGCCTGGTGCAGACGGCCTGCAACGAGCTCTACGGGACGGGCGTGCGCGTGAACGCCATCGCCCCCGGCCTGATCGAGACCGGCATGACCAAGCCGATCTTCGACGGCGCCCGGGCCCGCGGCAATGAGGACAGGATCGGCCAGCTCAACCCCACCACCCGCTACGGCGTGCCGGAAGAGATCGCCGCCGCGGCCCTGTTCCTGGCCTCGGACGACGCCTCGTACGTCAACGGCCAGACCCTGGCGGTGGACGGGGGCCTGTCCACCTCGCACCCGGTGGTCCGCCGCAAGAAATGATCATCCTGCTGCGCCACGGCGAGACCTTCTGGAACCGCGAGGCCCGCATACAGGGACACATGGAGTCCGACCTGACGCCGCTGGGCGAACGTCAGGCGGCCGCCATGGCGGAGCTCGCCGCGGATCTCGTGCGGCGTGACGGCCGCGACGGCTGGCGGCTGGTGGCCAGCCCCATCGGCCGCGCCCAGCGCACGGCCGGCATGGTGGCCGACGCCACAGGCCTCGCCGTCGAGACCGACGGCCGGCTGGCGGAGATCTGCTGCGGCGACTGGGAGGGCAAGCTGCGCGCCGACATCGCCCACCATCACCCCGATATCTTCGCGACGCGGGAGTGGTTCTTCGGCGCGCCGGGCGGCGAGACCTTCGAGGACGTCACCGCCCGCGCGGCGGACTGGCTGGCCTCGCTGCCACCCGAACCCGAGCGGCGAGTGATCGCCGTCAGCCACGGCGTGTGGGGCCGTCTCGCACGCGGCGCCTACGCGGGGCTGAGCCGCCAGCAGACGCTCGACCAGGACGTGCCGCAGGACGCGGTCTATCGCCTGTTGAACGGCCAGATCGACCGCTTCGACTGCGAGCCGGTGCTCTAGCCTCGCTAGCCAGCTACCCAATTTGGGGCGCGTGGCAGTCCATGCCGAGCACGCCGCCTCGACATGGGAACTGCAACCCGCGGTGGGCCTGCCTCGCTCTCTCAGCGGCGCAGGCGGCCGCCTTCCGGATACCCCAGATTGAGTAGCTGCGGTGGCCCCTGCGACACCGCGCATGCTGCACCGCACAAGAAGGCTCGGGCATACGACCGGCCGATCGAAGCCAGCGGGGATCGCCTAGGCGTCCCTTAACTCCTGTCGTGCGTAAAGGCCGATGATGCACAAGCTCCACCGCCTCCCGACCGCCCTGAGCGCCCTGGCGCTGATCGCCGCCGCCACGCCCGCGGGCGCCGCGCAGATCCTGCCCGGCTCCTCCGACGCCGCGTCGATCAACAGCGCGCTGGCGGCGATGCAGACCTACAACCTGATCACCCTGGGCGATCTGAAGTCGAACCAGACGGTCGAGGGCCGCGCCTTCGTCGGCGGCAATCTCTCGGGCGGGTCCAGCAACTACTTCACCAACCCGCAGGGCCAGACCGGCACGGCGTTGACCGTCGTCGGCAACGTCACGAGCGGCGCGAAGAACATCGGCAACGGCGGCGGCGTGCAGGTCGGGGGCAATCTCGACAGCGGCGTCAACGCCAGTGGCCGGATCGAGGTCGACGGGAACGGCAAGAACATCAACGGCGGCGCTCTGGTCTATATCGACGGCGACGCCCAGAACGTGAACGGCGGAACGGTCTACGTCGGCGGCGGGACCAAGGGCTACGTGAACGGCAAGGTGGTCAAGGGCGACCACACCGTCTCGGGGCTGCAGACCAGCCTGCAGGCGCAGGCGGACGGCTACGTCACCGACTTCGACAACCTGTCGACCTATCTGTCCACGCTGACGGCCACCAGCGCCATGACCTACTCGGCGGACGGCCAGGCCGCGATCTTCAACGCCGGCGCCGGCACGGGCGTCGCGGTGTTCAACCTCTCGAACCTCGACCAGCTGTTCAAGAACCGCAGCCGGCTCGAGTTCGCCACGCCCTCGACCTACGACACCGTCATCGTGAATGTCGCCGGCACGAACATCTCGCTCGGCAACACGATCAACTTCCAGCAGAACACCGCCCTGGGCGCGAAGGTCATATGGAACTTCTACGAGGCCGAGACCCTCGATTTCGGCAGCAAGGTCTTCTACGGCTCGGTGCTGGCGCCCAACGCCGACGCCCGGATCGGCAACTTCATCCAGGGCTCCGCCGTGTTCGACACCCTGGACCAGAAGGGCGTCATGAAGATGGGCGGCTATGGCGGCGGCCTGACGGTCCCGGGCGTGACGAAGCTCGGCGCCGAGGTCGTCACCGCCGTGCCGGAACCGGCCACCTGGGCCATGATGATCCTGGGCTTCGGCGCCGTGGGCACGCTGCTGCGCCGCCGCCGTACGGCCGTGGCGCTCTAGCGAAAGCTCGTGAGGGTTGAGCCGGTTGACCGGCCCGGCGCGCTCTACACTTTTGAGCTAGGGCCCGTTTATCCGGTTCAGATGAAGCCATCCGAACCGGACAGGCTCTAGTGCAGGGCGCCGCGGCGCCACTTCCACGGTGGCAGGCCCTCTCGCCGCGGGGCCAGCCAGCGGAACGCCGCCAGCGCGCCGAACGCCGTGGCGACGCCCAGGGCGAAGGCGGCCACTGCGGCCGCCGAGACGCCGGCGGTCCCGAACCGCAGCGGCCCGGGCTCCATCCAATGCACCAGATCGCCCGGCGGCTCGTCGGGCGCGAAATCCTCAGTCGGCAGGGTCATGGGATGCACTCCGGTCACCACGCAGCCTAACCCGCACCGTCGCCAGGGGTTCCGCGCCGCCCCCCGCGTGGGGTAGAAGGCGCGCTCGCTTTCCACGACTGCCGCGCGGGATCATGGCCGGACACTCAAAATTCAAGAACATCATGCACCGCAAGGGCCGCGCCGACAGCGTGCGGTCCAAGTTGTTCTCCAAGCTCTCGCGCGAAATCACGGTCGCGGCCAAGATGGGCCTGCCCGACCCCGCGATGAACGCGCGGCTGCGGCTCGCGGTGAACAACGCCAAGAGTGAGTCCCTGCCCAAGGACGTCATCGACCGGGCGATCAAGAAGGCCTCCGGCGGCGACGCAGAGTCCTACGATGAAATCCGCTACGAGGGCTTCGGCCCGGGCGGCGTCGGCGTGATCGTCGAGGTGCTGACCGACAACCGCAACCGCTCGGCCTCCACCGTGCGCTCCACCTTCACCAAGTGCGGCGGCAACCTGGGCGAAACCGGCTCGGTCTCGTTCATGTGGGACCGCGTGGGCCAGATCGTCTACGGCGCCGAAGCCGGCTCCGAGGACAAGGTCATGGAGGCGGCGATCGAGGCCGGCGCCGACGACGTGGAGTCCGACGAGGACGGTCACACCATCTACACCGCCTTCGAGCAGCTCTCCGACGTCTCGGCGGCCCTCGAGGCGAGCCTGGGCCCGGCCCAGTCGACCAAGCTGGCCTGGAAGCCCAAGGCGCTGACCCCGCTGTCCGGCGATGCGGTCGCCACGCTGATGAAGCTGATCGAGACGCTGGAGGACGACGACGACGTCCAGAACGTCTACTCCAACGCCGACATCTCGGCCGAGGACCTGGAGAAGCTCGCGGGCTGATGGCCAAGCCTCCGGAAGATCCGCGCGTCACCGACCTTCGCGCCTACCGCAAGGAGCGCGAGAAGGCCGCCAGGACGCCGCCGCCCAAGCCCAACCGGCCCCGCGAGTCGCTCCTGGGCTCCAACCCCAGGGCCGGCCTCATCCTGGTGGCGGCGGTGGTGATCCTGGCGCTTCTCTACCTCGGTCCGCGCTTCCTCTGAGCTATGGTCGGGGCCATGCCGCTGGTCGACCTCTTCACCGTGTACGTCCTGCCGCCGCTGGCCGCGACCGCCGCCGGCGCCCTGGTGGGGCTGGAGCGCGAGCTGCGCGGCCACCCCGCCGGGCTGCGCACCCACACCCTGGTCAGCCTGTCGTGCGCGCTGCTGATGCTGGGCGCCGCCCACCAGGCCAACTGGATCCCCGCAGACATCCCGCGCGACATGATCCGGTTCGATCCCGTCCGGATGGCGCACGGCATCCTCACCGGCATCGGCTTCCTCTGCGGCGGCGTGATCTTCCGCCAGGGGTTCTCCGTGCACGGCCTGACCACGGCGGCCTCCCTCTGGATGGTGGCCTCGCTGGGCATCCTCTATGGCGTCGGCGCCTATGGCCTCGCCGCCGGCGGAACGGTGGCGACCCTGCTCGTCCTCATCGCGCTTCGATGGGTCGATTCGCACCTGCCCCGCCTCACCGTCGTGGACGTCGACGTCTGCTATCGGCGCGAAGGGGAATTTCCGGAACAGGGGTTCCATGACCTCCTGGCGGAGGTGGGCCTGCGGGCCAGCCGGCTCGACCACCGGCTGAAGGGGCGGGAAAATGGCATCGAGTTCGGGGCCACCTTGCGCGCGCCGCCCGGCGACCGCGCCAACGAGCTCGCCCGCCGACTCGCCGCCGATCCGCGGGTCCTCAGCTTCTCGATCGAGTCGCGTGACGATTGAGCGATAGGCGCCGGAACGGAAGCTTCGGTATGGTCCCCGCATAAACCAAATGGGGAGCCCAGAATGAAGATCGTCACCGGCCTCGCGGCCTGCGCCGCCGCGCTCGGCCTGTCCAGCGCGGCCCACGCCGCCGGCGACTACGTCTCGATCGTCCAGGAGACGGCGCTGAACGTCCCGGCCGAGACCGCCTGGGCCAAGCTCAACAAGTACTGCGACATCGGCCCCTGGCTGAAGACGACCTGCGAGATCACCTCGGGCAAGGACGGCGAGCTGGGCGCGGTGCGCAAGATCGCCGGCCGCATCGAGGAGGTGATCGTGGCGGTGACGCCGCTGTCCTACACCTACGCCGACGTCGACCCGAAGATCTTCTACCACGGCACGGTCGAGATCCGCCCGGTGAGCAAAACGACCTCGAAGCTCGTCTACAGCCTGTTCTTCGACCAGACGACGGTGCCGGCCGAGCAGCGCGACGCCAACAAGACCCGCCGCCAGCAGATGTTCGCCGGAGTCATGGCCACGATGAAGGGCCAGGCCGAAGCGAAGTAGCCCTCCTCCCCCCCGCGAAGCGAGAGGGGCGAGGAGGCTAGCGCCGCCCGAAGTTCTTCCGCAGGATCGCCGCGATGATCAGCACGAAGGCGGCGAGGCGGAGCAGGTAGATATAGCCCTGGTTCTCGCTCGGGATGTCGAGCAGAACCGGGGCCGCCTGGTTCAAGGCAAGGAGGGCGAAGGCCACCGAGAAGGCCAGGAACAGCCCATCGCGCGTACGTCGCCAGAACTTCAGGAAGAACAGCCCGACCGCCAGGAAGCCCAGCGTCAGGATGCCGGCGGCGTAGGCGGCGAGGATCGGATCCGGGTGCGTCACCGTTCGGCCTCCCAGACGAAGCCGTACAGCAGCACCGCCACCGCGCAGCCCGACGCCGCCTGCCGCCAGAGCCAGAGGTCGATCGTCGGGAACAGCACCAGGTCGCCCACCAGGAACAGGTTGTTCGCCGCCAGGAAGCCGAAGCCGAGGGCGGTCCAGAACAACAGGCGGGAGCGGGTGTGCCGCCACGCGTTCAACAGCAGGACGGCGCAGGCCAGGCTGGCGACCAGGCACAGCGCATAGACCAGGGAGGGGCCGAGCTCTGACATCACTTCTCCCCTCGCCACTTGAACGCGTCGGCCAAGCCCTGGATGGGGTCGGGCGGGGCCGAGATGAGGTTGATGATCGCCACGGGCCGCTCACGGTAGGCCGCCTCGAGCCGGCGGGCCAGATCATCCATCACGCCATTCGCCGGGGCATAGCGCCAGCAGCCGGTGTCGTCCTCGACGGCCAGGCCGCTCTTCTCGAACCTCGACAGGTTGTCGCGCACGAGTGTCGTGCTGGCGCGCAGCTCGCGCACAAGCTCGTCCGGCGCCCAACAGCGCTCGACGTCCCGTCGCAGCAGCAGCAGAAGCTCGACCGCCCAGACGGATCTGATGTGCTCGCGCGCGAAGGCAGCGAGCTCTTGGTCGTCCGCCAATACACGCTCCGGAACGACCCCCCGACGCGGCGAACCTATAGCCCTCGGCCATCGGATCAACCCTTGACGCGCGATTGACCGAAGTTCCTGGCCGGTCGAGCTTGCGCGGCTCTGAATTCAAGGACTTCCCGCAATGCGCACCTTCGCCCTGGCCGCCGCCGCTTCGCTTCTCGCGTCCCTGTGGGCGACGGCCTCGCAGGCCCAGCCGCTGACGGCCGCCCAGCCGACCCGCGCCGGGGCGGAGCAGACCGAGGCGCTGCATTTCGCGGGCGGTCGCGTCCACCAGGCGATCGGCTTCGGCAACACCTACATGGTCACCACCAAGGCCGGGAACGTCATCGTCGACACTTCCATGCCCGGCCCCGCCCAGCGCCATCACAGGCTGCTGACCGCCGTGTCGAACGCCCCGGTGAAATACATCATCCTCACCCATGGCCACGGCGACCACACCGGCGGCGTGCCGCTCTGGAAGGGCGCGGGCACGAAGGTGGTGGGCCAGGCGCACGAGGTGGAGTTCCTGGACTACCAGACCCGCCTCGCCGGCTTCTACGCCCTGCGCAACGCCGCCCAGTACGACAATTCCGCTGGGCGCGCGGTCCCCAACCCAAACCCCGGCAACCACGCCGCGCCAAAGCTGGCCGACATCCTGTTCGAGAAGGAGATGACCCTGAAGGTGGGCGACCTCACCTTCCGGCTGATGGCCACGCCGGGCGAGACCCCCGACCACCTCACCGTCTGGGTCCCGGAATTGAAGGCCGCCTTCATCGGCGACAATTTCTACGGCTCGTTCCCCAACCTCTACACCCTGCGCGGCACCGAGCAGCGCAAGGCGCTGGAGTACGTCGACTCGCTGAACAGGGTGATGGCCCTGAACCCCGAGGTGGTCTTCCCCAGCCACGGCGAACCCGTGGTCGGCGCCGACAACGTGCGCGCCGCCCTCACCAAGTACCGCGACGCCATCCTCTTCGTTCACGACGCGACGGTGAAGGGCATGAACGAGGGCAAGGACGTCTTCACGCTGATGAAGACCATCAAGCTGCCGCCCCAGCTCGACATCGGCGAGGGCTACGGCCAGGTCGCCTGGTCGGTGCGCGGCATCTACGAGGGCTACGCCGGCTGGTTCGACGGCGACGCGGCCACCATGTACCCGGTCTCGCCCACCGAGGCGCAGGGCGAGCTGGCGAAACTGGCGGGCGGGGCGGCTCCCATCGCCGCCCGCGCCGCCGAGCTGAACGCTCAGGGCCAGCCCGCCCTGGCGCTGCGCCTGACCAGCGCCGCCCTGGCCGCCGAACCGACGAACCCCGCCGCCCTCGCCGCCCGCCGCGACGCCCTGAAGGCGCTGCTGGCGAAGTCGGGCAATTCCAACGAGAGCGGCTGGCTGAACGCCGCCCTGCGTCAGGTCGACGCCGCCGCCAGATAGTGCGGTCGCCGACCGAAGTTCCGGATTCGACCGCCTGCCGCCCGGTGAGCTAGAACAGCCGCCAGTCGGGGGGAAACGGAACGCCATGCAGAGACGGAAGGTCGATCGGGCCCAGCGCATGCGCGCGCGCCGGATCTGGTGGGAGCGCAACGGCGCGTTCGTCCGCGGCCTGCTCACAGGCATCGTCCTCACGGCGCTCGCCGCCTGGATCGTGCAGCTGGTGAACGTCCGATAGCCCGCGCGGCGCCACCCGCCGGTCTCACCGACCAGGCCTATGAGACCTGGGCGCGGGGCGAGGTGACCCATTGGCGCGCCGGCGTCCTGAAACCGCCCGGCCCGCTGGATCGGGCCGCGCGCGGCGTCCAGGGTCGCATAAACCGCATCATTCCCGAAAAGGTCCACGCCGCCGTCACGAGCGTGATCGAGGGCCTGACGCGGACCATCCTGACCGGCGCCGACCTCACCACCGCCCCGCCCGTGATCGGGGAGTCCCTGGCCCAGCGCGACCGCCGGGCGCTCGCCGCGCTCGACGCCTACCGCAAGACCGCCGCCGTCGAAGGCGGGGTCGCGGGCGCGGGCGGCTTCTGGCTGGCCCTCGCCGATTTCCCGGCCCTGCTGGTCATCAAGATCAAGCTCCTGTTCGACCTGTCGGCCATTTACGGCCACCAGGCCGACCGGTTCGAGGAACGGCTCTACATCCTCGCGCTGTTCCAGCTCGCCTTCTCGGGCGCCGACCACCGCGCCCAGGTGTTCCAGGGCCTGGAGGGCTGGGACGACCGCGAACACCCCACGGATTTCGAGCACTTCGACTGGCGCGCGTTCCAGCGCGAGTACCGCGACTACATCGACCTGGCGAAACTCGCCCAGATGATCCCCGTCGTCGGCGCTCCCATCGGCGCCTTCGTCAACTGGCGCCTGCTGGAACGCCTGGGCGACACCGCCATCAACGGCTACCGCATGCGCTGGCTGGCGCGTTAGAGGAACGATAGCCAAGCGCCGGTCCGGATCCCCATGTTCATAGAACGCCTGTCATCCCGGCCGCAGCCAAGCGCAGAGCCGGGACAAACAGCGACCGCACCGCAAACCTTCCTAGGTCCCGGCGCTTCGGCCGGGATAGCAGCCTTGTTTGCGTGCTTATTCCTGGCGGCCACCCCCGCGCGCGCCGACACCGCCATCACCGACGCTTCCGCCCGCGCGTTCGTCGCCCGCCAGCAGGATGCCTGGAACGCCGGGGCGCTCGACCGCTTCTTCGGCGCCTTCACCCCCGACGCCCGCTTCACCGACCAGGCCTACGTCGGCGACAAGCCCCCTGTGCCGTACGGCACGTCCACCCTGGCCGAGGCGCACGCGCAGAGCCGTAAGGCCCGGGCCAGAGGCGCGGCGCGCGAGACGGGCCGCATCGTTAGCGTTCGCATCGGAGCCGACGGCCGTTCGGCGCAGGTCGTCTCGCGCATCGAGGCCACCGTCAGCACGGGCGGCAAGGCACGCCGCCTTTGCGCCTCGCGCGGTCAGGCCCTAGTGCTGCGGGGCGGACGAATTCTCTCGACCGGTCAGACGGATACCTTCTTCAAATGCAGCCCGTAGTCCCCTCCCGGCTCAAAGTCGGCGTCGACGTCCCTTGGGTCACCAGCTGGTCCGAGGAACAGCCAGGCGGGATCGGGCCCTGCCCCACGGTCGACGGCCAGATCGCGGCGCTGCAGGCGTGGAAGCCCGGCGTCGGCAAGCCGATGTATTCCCGCAACCACCTGCGCCGGCAGCGCGATTCGGTGCGCGCCCTGCTCTGTCCCATGTGCGGCCAACCCACCCCCGACAACGACCGGTGGAGCCAGACCGGCCGCTTTCAGGCCGCCGGCGTGCTGCGCGCCCGCGGCTTCGCCCACGCCCTGCCCGCCGACCTCGATGACGACCGCGTCGTGCTGGATTGCGGCGCCATCGCGCCCCTGCACTTCCGCTGCGCCAACGCCTCGCTGCAGCGCTGTCCGCACCTGGGCGCCATGCCCGACAAGGACCTCAAGGCCTTCCCGCCCGCTTGGACCGTCGTCCCCCTCTATATCGAGGCGCGCCAGCCCCTGACCGGCAAGTCGATCCCGGCCGTCAGCTTCCTCCAACTGATCGGCATCACGATCACCCGCGACGCCGACTGGCGGAGCCGCGTCCCGGAGGGTTAGTCTCGCGCATGCTCCGCCGCACCCTCCTCGGCCTCGCCGCCGCCCTCGCCGTTTCCGCCGCGCACGCCCAGCCGGGGCCATCCCCCGCGCCCGCCGCCAAGCCCAACCCCCGCGTGAAGATCGAGACCGCGCAGGGGAACATCGTGGTCGAGCTCTATGCCGACAAGGCGCCGATCACCGTGGCCAACTACCTCAAGTACGTGGACCGCGGCCTGTTCAACGGGGCCAGCTTCTACCGGGCCTCCAAGCCGCCGGGCTATGCCGGCAACGACTACGGCCTGGTGCAGGGCGGCCTGCAGAACGACCCAAAGAAGGTGCTGCCGCCCATCGCCCACGAGTCGACGATCAAGACCGGCCTGACCCACAAGACGGACGGGACGATCTCCATGGGCCGCCACGCACCGGGCTCTGCCCAGGCCGACTGGTCGATCACGCTCGGGGACATGAGCTACCTCGACGCCGACCCCAAGAACCCCAAGGCCAACCCGGGCTTCGCCGCCTTCGGCCAGGTGGTGGACGGGCTGGACGTGGTGCGCAAGATCATCGTCATGCCCACCGATCCCAATCGCGGCGAGGGCGCCATGAAAGGGGAGATGCTGGTCAAGCCGGTGCGCATCGTCCGCGTCTCGCGCGTGGCCGCCACGCCGCCCGCCCCCGCGCCGGCCCCTCCGCCGACGACCGAGGCCGCACCGCCCGCGACGACGCCAGCGCCGGCGTCCGCCGCACCGACGACCTCTCCGCCACCGAAATGAGACATTCGTCTTGATTTGAGACTTTAGTCTCAGATATAAGCGCGACCGTACGAACGACGGAGCGCCGCCCCATGCCCCTCACCCGCGCCCAGATGGACGCCCGCATCGACGAGCACTTCGGCTACGAGCAGGCCGACGACGTGGCCGGCGTGCTGGCCACCCTGACGCCCGACTGCGAGCACGACATCGTCGGTTCGCCCACCGGCCCCACCGTAGGCCCCGATGGCGCGCGCGGCTTCTACGAGGGCCTGTTCGCCGACCTCACGGACGGCAAGATCACCACCCTGCGCCGCCTGTACGGCGACGACTTCCTGGTCGACGAAAGCCTGTGGAAGGGCCGCGCGCCCGGCCGCCCCTTCGGTCTGGAAGGCCGTGACCGGCCGCTGGAATTCCGCCTGCTGCACGTGGTCGAATACGCCGATGACGGCCGGATGAAGCGCGAGAACGTGTGGATCGACCTGGCTTCCATTCTCCAACAGCTGCCGCAGTGAGCCCCGCGCCGGGAGGCCCGCGCCAGAACCGCCGCCTGCGCACGCGCAGGGATCTCCTCGAGGCGGCCATCCGACTGAGCCGCGGCGGGCATTCCCCAAGCTTCGAGGAGATCGCCGAGGCCGCCCTGGTCTCGCGCGCCACCGCCTATCGCTACTTCCCCGGTCTGGACGCCTTGATGTCCGAGGCGGCGGTCCACATGGACACGCCCACGCCCGACAGCCTGTTCGGCGGCGACCGTTCGACCGACGTGCTGGCCCGCGTGGAGAAGGTCGAGACGGCGCTGTCGGCCCTGGTCCTCGCCAACGAGGCGCCCCTGCGCGCGCTGCTGGCCCGCACCGTCCAGCAGCCGCCCGGCGAGACCCCCGTCCGCCAGAACCGCCGCAGCCCGCTCGTCGCCGCAGCCCTGGCGGCGGCCGATCCGCCGCTCCCCCCCGCCCAGCACGACCTGCTCGCCAAGGCCCTGCCGCTGCTGCTCGGCATCGAGACCCGCGTGGTGTTCAAGGACGTGCTCCAGCTCGACGACGCCGAGGCCGCGCGCGTCCGCCGCTGGATGATCCGCGCCCTGGTGGAGGCCGCCCGGAAGGGCTAGCGTCGCGGGCCATGAGCGACGAGGTCCCCAAGCCGGGCGACATCCCCGAGGACGGCTGGAAGCACACCGGCGTCCGCGTCGTGCCCGGCGACCAGCTCGCCCCCGCCACGGCCACCACGCCTGGCATGGACCGCGCCGTCGCCATCGACCGCGCGCGCATGGAGGCCCAGAAGCTCTGGGCCGGAACCGTCCACATCCACGCCAACGCCAAGACCGGGGCCCACCACCACGGCCCGCTGGAAAGCGTCATCTACGTGGTCTCGGGCCGCGCGCGCATGCGCTGGGGCGAGAGGCTGGAGTTCACCGCCGAGGCCGGCCCCGGCGACTTCATCTATGTGCCGCCGTACGTCCCACACCAGGAGATCAACGCCTCCACCGACGAGCCGCTCTCCTGCGTCCTGGTCCGCTCCGACAGCGAAGCCGTGGTCGTGAACCTGGACATCGACCCCGCCGAGAAGCCCGAAGGCGTCCCCTGGATCGACCCTATCCACAAGGGCTGAAACCCCTAAGCCAGCGCGTGATACGTCAGCGCCAGCCCCGAAATACTCGCGCGTTCTTCCTCGGTCTTCAGTTCGGGCGACAGCTCGCGCCGCGCTGCCTCGGTCAGCAGGATCATGCCGCCCTGGGCCACGTCCTCGCCCAGCTTGGACGTCAGGTTCACCTCGTCGCCGAACAGGTCGCGCTCGCCCAGCACCAGGATGTCGCCGTAGCCGATGCCGATCGAGGCGTAGAGCCGCCGGGTGACCGGCAGCAGCACGTTCACGGTGCTGAGCTGGCGCATGATCTCCTTCGCCGCGCTCACCGCCTGGTCTACGCGGTCGAACAGGCAATAGAGGTTGTCGGCCTCGGCCTTCACCAGCGTGCCGTCGCAGCCCTCGATGGTGGGCACCGCCAGCAGGCGCATCTGGTGGATCATCAGCAGAAACGACACCACGCCGTGCACCTGGGTGGTTCGCGAGAAGCCGCTCATGTCCAGCACCAGCAGCGCGCGACGCTGGGTGAAATCGCGCTCGATCTCCTCCGAGATCTCCACGCGCCGCTCCGGATGCTCGATGATCTCGGACAGCAGGCCGTCAAGCCGCTCGCGCGTGTTCAGGGCGGCCCCCGCCGCCATCCCGTCGTCCATGATAGCCTCCCCCGACAGCTACGATGGCAGCTCTGCTGTAGACGCGAGTCAAGCCAGGGCTCCTCTCAGGCGAGGAATGCCCCTATCTCTGCGCTCATGACCGCAGTCCCGGCGAAGCCCGTCGCCCCGCCCAACAATCTGATCGGCCTGGCCCTGCTGGCCGCCTTCGTCGTGCTCGGCGCGGCGCTGGTGCTGACGCCGCCGGCCAAGACCCCGCTCACCTTCGCCTTCATCCTCGCCGGGTGGGTGCTGGCCGTCATGGCGCACGAGTTCGCCCATGCCGGCGTCGCCTGGCTGGCCGGCGACCACACGGTGGCGGAGAAGGGTTACCTGTCCTTCGACCCCCGCCGCTACGGCGACCTGGGCACCAGCCTGGTGATCCCGCTGATCGCCCTGGCGCTCGGCGGCATCGGCTTCCCGGGCGGCGCGGTCTATCTGCGCAACGACCTGATGCGCAGCCCCGCCTGGCGGGCCGCCGCCTCGCTGGCCGGACCGGGCGCGACATTGCTCGTGCTCCTGTTCCTGGCGCTGGTGCTGACCTTGCCGCTCGCCGGCCCGCTGTTCGCCGCGCTCGCGATGCTGGCCTTCCTCCAGGCCACCGCGCTGATCCTCAACCTGCTGCCCCTGCCGGGCCTCGACGGCTTCAATGCCATCCGCCCCTTCCTGCCCGCCGCCTGGGCGCCGGCGATCCGCAAGGCCGAGGGTCTCGCCATGCTGATCCTGCTGGCCGCCATCTTCCTGCTGCCCGGCTTCAGCGACCTGCTGTTCGGCGTCGCCGTAACCCTGGCCGCCGCCCTGGGCGTGCCGCCCCAGGCCATGCAGGCCGGCTGGGACGCCTTCCACTTCTGGCGCTGAGCGGACCGTTTACCGTCGCTTCACCATTCCCGCGCCTTCGTCGTTCGGGCATCTTGTCCGGAACAGACGATGAACGCTCCGATTCGCCCTCCGCCCGTCAGGATCCTCGGCATCGACCCCGGCCTGCGCCGCACCGGCTGGGGCGTCATCGCCTGTGAGGGCGCGCGGATCAGCCATGTGGCCCACGGGGTCATCGCGCCCAAGGACACCCTGCCCTTCGCCGAGCGCCTGCTGACGCTGTTCGCGGCCATCGAGGCGGTGATCGCCGAGCACGCGCCGCACGAGGCGGCGGTCGAAGAGACCTTCATGAACAACAACGCCCAGTCGGCGCTGAAGCTGGGCCACGCGCGGGCCATGGCCATGATCGTACCGGCCCGCGCCGGCCTGCCCGTCGCGGAATACGCCGCCACCGTCGTCAAGAAGGCCGTGGTCGGCACGGGCGGCGCCGACAAGTCGCAGGTGGGCTGGATGATCGCCCGGCTCCTCCCCACGGCCGGCAAGACCGCGTCGGACTCCGCCGACGCCCTCGCCGTGGCCATCGCCCACGCTCACGCGCGCACGGCCCGCCGCGTGGCCTGAACTCCACAGAAAAGGGCGCCGGACCTGAGCCCGGCGCCCCGAAAGACACGCTTTCCGATCGACGTCGCTTAGCAGCCCGCTAAGCGATGGCGGCCGTCAGGCGGCGGCGACGCGCGAGCGCGCCCACGCCACCGAAGCCCAGGATCATCATCGACCACGCCGTCGGTTCCGGCACGACGATCCCCGTCAGCGCGGCGATGTCGCTGATCTCCAGCGAGTTCCCGCCCGCCGCGAAGGTCACGCCGGTGATGTCGCTGTCGAAGCTGAACGTCAGCCGGCCGTTGCTGGTGAAGTTGGTCCAGCTGCCGTTGGCGCTCATGCCCGGCAGCGCCGCGAGCTCGGCCCCCGTCACCACTTCGCTGGTCCCGTCCGCCAGCTGGAAGGTGAAGCTGTTGTGGGCGTCGAGCGAGCCCACGTAGAAGCTGATCGCGGCGAGCTTCGGCGTGGAGAGCGTCGCGGTCTTGCCGCCGCCCAGGCTCAGGTACTGGGTGGTGTCCTGCGTCGTGGCGCTGAACGCCGGCGCCGCGCTGACGCCGCGTTCCGAGCCCGTGAACAGGCTGCCCGTCCCGGTCAGGCTATAGCCCAGCTGCGAGAACAGCACGTCGCCGAAGGTCGGACCGCCTTCGAAGTTCGTCACCAGCACTTCGTCTGGGTTCAGCGTCGTCTGGTAGCCCACGAAGACGACCGCGGCGTTCGCCGTGGTTGCAGCCGCCGCAAGGACCGCTGCGCCCGCCAGGGCGTAGAGTGGTTTCAGGTTCATCCGTGTCACATCCCCAAGGACCGCGGGGCGGGATACCCCCCGGTGCTCGCGCGAGCGCGGCGAACCAGAAACCTGGGGCGGGCTGGAATGTTCCGCAGTGCAGCAGCTTTTTCGTCGGACTCCCGACCCTGTCCCTGGCGCCGCTTGGCGCCGGGGCCGCGAATGTGTTCGCGGCCGCGAGATAAACGCCAGGCAGGCTTATCCCAAGCGGCCCGCTCCCGACGCTTGAACCCCGCCAGCCGACGCGGGCAGCCGCTTCAGCGCTGGGCCACCCTCACCGGCCTGGCCTGGGCGGTTCGGCCCCCCGGCGGCGTGAACCAGATCGGCGAGGAATAGGCGCGCTCCTGGATCGTGGCGGGCGCCTTGGTGGGGATCGGGAGGCCGTTCTTGATCGCCAGCAGGGTGGTCCAGCGCGGCGTCGGGATCTCCAGCGCCCGCAGGTAGTAGACCGCCGGCTTGGCCGGGTCGAACTCGGGATCGCGCCAGACCGTCTGCAGCACCGAGGCCCCGACCGAGTTCTTGTAGGCGCCGGTCTTCAGGTCGACCGTATTGCCCACGGGGGGCGCCTTGCCGGTCCTGGGGTCGGCCTTGCGCCCGCCCGAGAGCGCCACCTCGAAGATCTTCTCCTTGTAGTCGCCGCCCTCCAGCCAGACCTTGACCACCTGCACGCGGTCCAGGTTCGCGCCGTCGGGATCCTTGACCGCCTGGACGATGAAGCTGGGCGCGGCGGCGGCGGCCGGGCGCGGCGGCAGGTCGCCGCCCATGGGCACGCCGGTCCGGTAGGCGGTCCGCACCCAGTCGGCGCGGCCGGTCATGCCGGGCGCATAGTTCCAGCCGCCGAAGAAGCGCACCTTCATCCGGGTGCCGGAGGTCGCGAAGGTCTCCTTGCGCTTCAGCGCCGCGAAGATCGATTCGCGGGTGTTCTCCTCCGCCCACACGCCGGTGACCCCGGCGCTGCCGTTGATCATCGGGTTGGCCACGGCGGGCGGGCGGCCCGCCTTGGCCGCGGCGTCGTCGATCAGGGCGCGCGTCTCGATGATGCCCAGCAGCTTCTTGGCCGCGTCGCCGGTGGGCAGGTTGACCTTCGGATCCACGCCGCCCGGCGTTCCGGCGGTCGCGTTCTCCTCGGACGCCGAGATCCCGTTGTGCCAGTCGCTGCCGCCGACCACGCCGAACTTGTAGGGGTTGGCGCCCGCCTTTTGCTGGATCACCAGGCCGCGACCGAAGGCCTGGCGGATGTAGCTGCCGTTCACCTTCCCCTTCACGTCGCGCTGGGTGATCAGCACGTCGTAGACCTCGAAGTTGGCGAACTCGTCGTTCGGCGAGAGCTCGGGCAGGGTCTCGGACTGGCCCTTGTTCTGGACGATCTCTGTCAGGGGCTCGTTGCGCAGGCGCCGCTCGGCATAGGCCTCGTCGATCGGCCGGCCCTCGCTGGTCACCCAGTCGTACATCAGGCCGTTGGAGGCGTTGCCATTGTGCGGGATGGCGATGGCCTCCATGCCGTCGGCGCGGGCCTTCTCCAGATACGTCCAGAGGTCCTCCGGCTTCGCGGAGTCGGCCGACGACCAGGGCGCGGGCGACCGGCTGCCCGAGAAGATGACGTTGCGATGCAGGTTGTACTTGCCCTCGTTCATCTGCGACCACTCGTAGCCGATGAAGGTGGTGAACTTGCCCGGCTGATAGTTGGCGTTGGCGGCCGCCACCTCCTTGCCCCAGGCCGTCTTCAGGGCCTGCGCCGGGTCCAGGCCCGGGATGCTGCGGCCCTGCGCGTTGGCCTCGCGCAGCATGTAGAAGCTCTTGGACGTGTCCTTGCGGATCTCGCGGCCGATATCGCTCTTCGACAGCTCGCTCTCGGGATCGTCCAGGGCGTTGAGCAGGCCCATGTTCTCCGAGTGGTCGGTCACCGCCATGAAGTCGAGCGGCCAGCCGCGCCGGATCATCTGGCCGTTCATGTTCACCGCCTCGCCCTTGCCGAACCGGTAGGCGTCGTCGGGCGTGGTCTTCGTGGCCATCAGGCCCCAGGCGTCGAACGAATAGCTGGTGTGCAGGTGCAGTTCGCCGAACCAGGCCCGGCGGTCCGCCGCCGAAGCCGCCGCTGTCTCGGCCGGCGTGGCGGGCGCCTTGGCGGCGGTGTCGGCCTGCGCGGTGCAGCCCGCGACGATCAGGGCGGAAATCACGAGGGGCCAGTGGCGCGCCATGGACGTTTCTCCGGGCTAATTTCTTGTCATTGGAAGGCCACCCCGACGCGCTCGATGAACCAGAGCGCGGCGAAGCAGCCGATGGCGTAGGCGGGGACCAGCCGGGCCGGCTGGGACAGGTCGCGCGGCGTCATCGCCCGCAGGCGGCGCAGCAGCAGGATGATGACGACCGCCACGCCCACGAAGACCAGCTGGCCGATCTCCACCCCGGCATTGAACAGGAAGAGCGCGGCGACCACCCCCTTCGGCGGCAGGCCGATCTCGGCGAGCGCGCCAGCGAAGGCCAGCCCGTGCAGCAGGCCGAAGGTAAAGGCCACCACCCAGGGATGGCGTCGCGTCAGGCTCGGCTGTCCGGTGCGCAGCAGTTCGGCGGCCACGAACACGATGCTGAGCGCCACCAGGCTCTCGATCAGCGCGCTGGGAACATGCACCCAGCCCAGCGCCGCCGCGGCCAGGGTCAGGCTGTGGGCGACCGTGAAGGCGGTGATCGCCTTGATCAGGTTGCGGTTGGCGCCCACCAGCAGCAGCAGGCCCAGCACGAACGCCAGATGGTCGATACCGGTCAGGATATGTTCGACACCCAGCTTGAGGTAGGCCGGGACCCCGGGCGTCGGCGGCGAGGAGAGCGTGAGGTCGAGGGTCGGGCGGTCGGGCGTCAGCACCGCCTCCAGACGATGTCCGTCCGCCGCCTCCACCTGAACCAGGACGTCGGTGATCGTCTTCTCGAGGCCGGCGATCGTGACCTTCTGGCCGTCCAGCGGCGCGGTCGACTCGATCGACCAGGTGCGGACCAGGAAGCCGGGGGCGGCGTACTCGTCGCTCGGCCGCGCCTCCAGCGAGCCGCCCGACAGGTGTGGCGAGAGGCGCACCGCCACGTCCCCCATTACCGGTTGTTTCCAGAACACCTCGTAGTGGCCGGGGCTGGGCTCGGTGATCTGCAGGAGAGCCGGCCGGACCTCGTGCGCCGCCGCCCATGCCGGCGCCAGCAGGCCGAGCAGCAGGGCCACGAGCGCCGCGAGCCCCCTCACTTCACGTCCTCACGGACGACGCGGTAGCGGCCCAGCAGCCGATCGATGGCTTCGGTGTTCGCCGCGCGCTGGGCCGCCGCCATGTAGTCTTCGTGCACGCGGTCCTTGACGGCGTCGAAGGGCGGCCGGCCGGCCTCCTCCCGCGCCTGGACCGCGACGAGGTGCCAGCCGTAACCGGACCTATAGGGCCCCGACCACGTCCCCAGCGGCGCCGCGGAAAGCCGCCGCGCCATGTCGCTGTCCCCGAACAGCCGCCGGGCCTCGTCCGGCGCGACGCGGACATAGGCGGCCTGGTCGGGGAACGCGTCGGCGCCCACTGCATCGGGTCCGGCGCCTGCCCGCAGCGCCGTCAGCGCCTGAACGGCCCGCGCCTGCGGATCGCCATCGTGGTCCGGCGAGAAATAGAGATGGGTGAAGGTGGTGCGGACCGGCGTCGCGTAGTCGGCGGCATGGGCTTCGAACCACGACTTCAGCTGCGCCTGCGACGGCTCGCGCGGCAGCGCCCGGTCCTGGTGCAGGAACTCCACCTTCTGGGCGATCCGCCGGCGCACGATCTCGTCGTCGCGATCGAGGCCCATGGCCATCCCCTCGCGGAACAGCGCCTCCTCGCGGGCGTAGCGCACCACCACGCTCTCGAGCTCGGCAGGCGAAGGCGTCTGGCCGAATTGCAGCCGGTATTTCTCGGCGAGTTCGGCCACGCGGCCCGGCGTCACCACGATCCGGTGGCGATCCTGCGCCGTCCGCCACGCCTGGCCGGCGAGGAACAGGACGAGGCCCACGACAAAGAAGTGCAGCAGGGGCTCGCGCAGAATCCGGGCTACCCGCCCCCTGATCGCGCGCGCCCCTGTGCGGGTGTCGCGCGCGGCCGGCCGATCGAAGTCGATCACGCCCAACGCCGCACTCCCTAATCGCCAGTAATGTGAACCGCAATTCCGCTCCTGGCAAGCGGGTTGACGGCTTCGACGCGGCCTATGGAGCCGTCAGGAAGGGAAGGCAGCCCGCGTCGTCCAGGATCGCCGCCAGGTCGGCGTCGCCGGCGACGCTGGCGTACCGGGCGCGCAGGGCGGCCAGGGACTTGGCGTGGTATTTCTGCGGCGGTTGCACATACGCCTTTCCGTCCAGCATCACGCTGAACTCCGCCTTGCCGGCGGCCAGAGCGGCCGCATTGGCCGCCGACCAGGGCAGGAAGTAGCGGCCGACATAGGCCAGCAGCGGCGCCAGGGTCGGGCGCAGGCTCTCCCACCCCTCGAAGAGGCCGTCGGCGCGCGGCTCGAGCATCCGGTGGCACCAGTCCAGGACCGCGGGTCCCCGCGCCCGGATCATGCCGCCGCAGGTCGGGTCGACGGAGCACTCGTAGAGCTGGGCCGACAGGCCGAAATCCCCGAACGAGGGCCGTGCGCCGAACAGGTATTTCCGGTCTTGGAAATGCGCCTCGAGCAGATCCAGCAGCTCCAGGTAATAGGCGGTGATGAGGGGCGCGTTCGCGTCGCTGGAGCCGACGAAATGGCCGCGTCCGGTCATCCGCTCGCGGACGATCCGCGTCCGCTCCGCCACCTCATCGGTCGTCCCGTTGGGCAGGCTGAGGCGCGCCAGCGTCTGGGCCGAGGCCGCCTGGTCGACATCGGCGTACCAGCGGTGATGGAACATCAGCTTGTTGCCCCACTCGTCGCCGAACTCCTCGATCAGCGCCGAGAGGAACGCCAGCACGGGATCGGCCGGGTGCATCGAAGGCTCGGGGAACCGGGCCTCGGCGCGCTCCAGGATCGGCGTCGAGTCCTGCTCGCCCTCGTCCTCCGGCGTCGCCACCGTTGGCACGATCGGCAGTTTGGCGAAGCGCTTGTAGTCCTCGTCGCTCGCCGCGTTGCGGGGAATCCAGCGATGCGGAATCCCCTTGAAACGGAAATAGGAGCGCACCTTCACCGAATAGGGCGACATCTCCGATCCGAAGATCCGATAGATCCCCGCCATGGCTTTCCTCCGCGATCCCCTCGGGATCCTTATCTGTTGTGGGTGTCCGCGGCGCCCTCGATCCGCAGGTATCGGATCAGCATGAGCGCCAGCTCCTGGTGCAGTTCTGGGTCGCCGGCGCCCCAGGGCCCCGGCCCGTGCAGCATCGCCGAGATGATCTGCCCGTGCATCATGCGGATGGCGAGGTGGGCGCGGTCCTGGATCTTGTCGTCCATCGCCACGCCGCGCGCTTTCAGCAGCGCTACGAGGAATTCCGCCTCGATCGCCTCCACGCGCCGCATGGGCGGCCAGACGTCCTGCCCGCGGAGGCTGAGCTCGAACAGCGCCCGGTAGTAGCCCTCGATGCCGCGCATGGTCCGCGCGGTGTTGTGGGTCAGCCGGTTGAGCAACTCCTCCAGGGTCTCGTCAGCTCGGGCCGGGTCCTCGAAGAACTTGGCGATGTTCGCCTCGGCGCGGGCGGCCATGTCGGCCTGCAGCGCCAGGAAGAAGGCTTCCTTGTCCTTGAACCGGCGATAGAAGCTGCCGACCGAACAGCCCGCCCGCTTGGCGATGTCGGTCAGATGCGTCTGCCAATACCCCTTCGCGGCGAACGCGCGCTCGCCGGCCTTGAGCAGGCGATCCCGCTGCTCGCGGCTGCGGGTCTGGTACGCCGGCCGGGTCCAGTTCGGATCGGCCAGGGGACTGGCTTTCGGCATCTGGATCCTTCGGTGCTCGTCTTGCGGTTTAGCCGCCTGCCGCGACGTTTCCAATCGTAACGACGTTCGGTCCCGGCCGCTCGAAGCCGCGCCGGGACCACCCGTCGGATGTGCCGGCCCTTGAGGGGCCGACCGGTCAGAACCTGACCTGAAGCTCGACGCCGTAGGTCCGCGGCGGGCCGTACCAGCCGACGAACGAGTCGACGGCCGTCGTCCCGCCCGCCCCGATTAGGAAGCCGAGCGGGTGGGGCGAGGTCTGCAGGTAGAACGACTTGTCCGAGAGGTTCTTGCCATAGGCCGACAGGCGCCAGCGGCCGTCCTGCGCCTGCACGCCGGCCCGCAGGCCGAGCAGGGTATAGGCGCCCTGGAACGAGCGCGGATCCAGCGTTGGCGTCAGGTACTGCTCGGAGGTGTAGGCGATGTCGCCCTGGGCGAAGACCGCCAGGTCCTTGAAGCTCAGGTCGTGGTTCCAGGCGGCCGCCAGGCTCCACTGCCACTTCGGGTTCTGGGAGGGCCTGACTCCATTGAAGTTGCACGAGCCCGGCCGGCTGCCGTTGGCGGTCTGGCCCGCGTAGCACTGCCCCGCCGTGTAGTCGGTGTACTCGGCGTCGTTGTACGACAGGCTGCCGTTCAGCGAGAACTCGCGGGTCAGGCGCCAGCGCGCATCGGCTTCCACGCCCTGCGAGCGCCGCTCGCCGGCGTTGCCGACGATGAAGCCCGTTCCGGTGATCGGGTTCAGAAGCGAGTCCTGGAAGTCCTTCAGGGTCGTCCGATAGATGTCGACATTCAGGACGAGCGCGCCGTCCAGCAGCGTCGACTTGACGCCGATCTCATAGTTCATCGAGTTCTCGGCATCGAACTCGTAGGGGGTGTTCGGCGCTGCGGCGCGGGCGTTGAAGCCGCCGGTCTTGTAGCCGGTGGCGGCGAGCACATAGCCCATGATGTCGGGTGTGATGTCGTACTGGGCGCCCAGCGACCAGGTGAACTTCTTCTCGCTGCGGCCGACCTCGCCGACGACGTTGATCGGATAGGCCGAACGGAACTGCGGCGTGCCCACCGGGCTGTTCACGCTGGCGATGTAGCTGTCCTTCTTGTCCCACGAATAGCGGGCGCCGCCCGTGACCCGGAAGCGGTCGGTGACGTTGAAGGTCAACTGGCCGAAGGCCGCCGCGCTCTCGGTCGCCTGGCGATAGAAGAAATGGTTGGACTCGCCCGGCAGCACACGGGCGTTGCCAGGGAACACCCGCGTCGTTCCGGCCCCGGCCACCGTCTGCGTGTCGTACCGCATGTTCTCGCGGAACAGATAGACGCCCGCGATGTATTCGAGCCGCTGGTCGGTCGGCGACAGGATCCGCAGTTCTTCGGAATAGACCTCGGCCAGCAGGCGCTGGAAGCCGCGGGTGATGTCCAGCGGCACGGCGTCTGCGGCGAGCTGGGTGATGTTGTCGTCGTAGGCGTTGTAGGCGGTGATCGACGTCAGCGTGTGGCCGCCCGGCAGGTCCTTGTCCACCTGGATCGAGGCGCCGTAGCTGTCGGTCGCGTTGCGGCCCTCGTAGTCGTCGTCGACCACGTGGTCCTTGCCGTCGAAGTTGCGGAACGGCCGGCCGGCCGCGGCGCTCGCGGCCAGGAATCCCGGCGTCGCGATGCCGCGCGGACCCGTCGGATTGACGATGTCCGGCGTGCAGCAATGCGAGTTGATGTGCGCGTAGTAGGCGATGAAGTTGACGTCGATGTCGTCCGTCGGCTCCCACTTCAGCCGCCCGCGCGCGCCGCGTTGCGAGCTGCCGTTGACGTCGTCGTCGGTGAACAGGTTGTGCTCGTAGCCCTCGCGGTCGGCCACCCAGAAGGAAAGCCGTCCCGCCAGGTTATCGGTGATGCCGCCGCCGACATAGCCGCTCAGCCGCATGTCCTTGTAGTTGCCCAGCGTGCCGGTCAGCATCGCCTCGGGCGCGTGCTGGGGCGCCCGGGTCGTCATGTTGATGGCGCCCACCGGCGTGTTGCGGCCGTAGAGCGTGCCCTGGGGCCCGCGCAGCACCTCGATGCTGGAGATGTCCTGCAGGTTGACCTGGATCGGCCCGGCGGCCGGCAGGTACACGCCGTCGAGGAAGACCCCGACGCTGGCCTCGATCCCCGGGTTGGTGCCCGAAGTGCCGACCCCGCGGACGAAGATCGTCGTGTTGCGGTTGTTGTTCGACTGGGTGATCTGGACGCTGGGCAGGAAGCGGGCCAGTTCGGTCACGCTGGTCACGCCGCGCTTCTCGATCTGGTCGCCGCTGACGGCCGAGACGGCCATCGGCACGTCCTGGATGTTCTCGGCCCGCTTCTGGGCCGTCACCACGACGGCCTCGACCTCGCTCGTGTCCTGGGCCAGGGCCGGCGCATTGGCCAGCAGGGCCATCGCGGCCCCCAGCAGCAGGGCGGTTTTCCTCGACGTCATGGCGTTCCCCTTCGATTTGCTTGTCATGGCGCGTTCCCGGCCACTTCGGGTGTCAGGTTGCGGGCGGCGAGCAGGAAGAAGCCCACCGAAATCAGGTCGCCCACCACGGCCAGGCACAGGGCGTAGGCGAGCGCGTCCTGTCCGAACGACGGCGTCAGCACGTCGCTCGACACCCCGATCAGCAGCGGGCCCAGGCCGAAGCCGATCAGCGAGATCACGAACAGCATGCAGGCCGAGGCGAAGGCGCGGGTGCGCGGCGGCGCCAGGGTCTGGATCGTCGCGTAGACCGGGCCCGTGAAGCTGTTGCCCAGCAGGCCCGGGATGATCAGGCAGGCGATGGCCGTCGCCCCGTCGTCCGCCAGGTAGGCGCTGAGGTAGAACGGGACGCGGATGGCCATCAGCACCGCCGGCGTCCAGGCGTACCAGCGGATATCGCGCCGCCCCAGCCGGTCGGCGATCCAGCCTCCGCCCAACGTCCCGAAGATGCCGGTCAGGCCCGAGATCAGCCCCAGCGCCAGCCCGGCCTCGGCCGTCGACATCCCATGGATGCGGATCATGAAGGCCGGATTCCACTGCAGCGCCCCGTACGACGTGTAGGCGTGCAGGGCCGACCCCAGGACCAGGTAGTTGAAGGCCCGGATCTTCAGCAGCGCCTTGAGGGCGTCGAGCCAGGATCCCTCCGCCTCGCCGGCGTGGTCGGCGCTGCGCGGCGGCTCCCGCAGCGTCAGCATCACCACGGCCGAAACCAGGATACCCGGCAGTCCCACCACCACGAAGGCGGTCCGCCAGTCGAAGGTGTCGTTCAGCCATCCGCCCGCGAACAGGCCGATCAGGATGCCGATCGGCACGCCCGTCGAGAACACCGCCAGCGCCGTGGCCCGCTTGCCGTGCGGGAACAGGTCGGCGATCAGCGCGTGCGACGCCGGGCCCGCGCCGGCCTCGCCCACCGCCACCCCGATGCGGCCCAGCAAGAGCTGCGGAAAGCTGGTCACCAGGCCGCAGAGCGCGGTCATGCCGCTCCACACCGCGAGGCTGCCGGCGATGATGTTGCGGCGGGAGACCTTGTCGGCAAGGCGCGCGATCGGCAGCCCGGCGGCGGCGTAGAACAGGGCGAAGCCCAGGCCCGACAGCAGGCCCAGCTGGGTGTCGGACAGGCCCAGGTCCTTGCGGATCGGCTCCATCAGGATCGACAGCACCTGCCGGTCCACGAAGTTGATCACGTAGACCACCATCAGGAGGCCCAGCGCGTAGTAGGCCTGGACCGCGCTGATCGCGGCGACGGGCGCCGGCGCGCGCTCGCCCGCGCCTTCCGAACCGGCGGTCACCGCCATCTGCATCCTCCCCGCCACGCTCTCTTTCCGGAACGTGAATTCCGCTTCATACTCTGCACAAGGGTCCGGGCTGTCAATCGGAGCCGTGCGGGAGGATGAGATGGAGCAGGTCCTGGACAGGGTGCTGGGCGACGCCGTGCGCCGCCAGGCGGCGGAACGGCCCGATCATGTCGCCTGCCGGTTCGCGGGCCGCGAGATCACCTATGGCGAGCTGGACGCGCGGGCCAGCCGCGTCGCCCAGGGCCTGGCCGGCGCGGGCCTGCGGTCCGGCGCCCGGGTGGCGATCCTGTCCAAGAACTCCGACGTGTTCCTGGAGGTCCTCGCGGGCTCGCTCAAGGCCGGCACGGTCCTGCTGCCGCTCAACTGGCGGCTGGCGGCGCCCGAGGTCCGCTACATCCTGAAGCACGGCGAGGCCGAGGTGCTGATCGCCGAGCCGGAGTTCGCCGGGCTCGCGCGCGACGCCGCCGACGTGCTGGCCGGCGCGGGCCAGGTCCTGATCGTCGGCGACGGCTACGAATCCTGGCGCGACAGCCAGCCGGCGCTCGATCCGATGGTCCCCGTCGAACCCGACGACGTGTTCGTGCAGATGTACACCAGCGGCACCACCGGCCTGCCCAAGGGCGTCCAGCTCAGCCACGCCAACTACGCCGCCTCGCACCGGGTGACGAGCGGCTTCGACTGGAACCAGGCCACCCACGAGGACATCACCTTCGCCCCGGCGCCCTTTTTCCACGTCAATGGCCTCAACATGGTCGTGCGCACGCTGCGCTCCGGCGCGCGGCTGATCACCGTCGACCAGTTCCGGCCGTCCGAGGTGGTGGATGTCTTCGAGCGCGAGCGGGTCACCCGCGCCACCCTGGCGCCGGCGATGATCCAGATGTGCCTCGACGTCGAGGGCGTGGAGGACCGCGACTTCTCCGCCCTGAAGCTCATCACCTACGGCGGCTCGCCGATCTCCGAGACGGTGCTGAAGCGGGCGCGCCAGGTGTTCCGCTGCGGCTTCGCCCAGGGCTACGGCATGACCGAGGCGACGGGGCCGGTCGCCATGCTGCATCCCGCCGACCACCACGACGACGCCCGGCTCACCTCGTGCGGCCGCCCCGTGCCCGGCGTGGACGTGGCGGTCGTGCGCCCCGACGGGGCGCCGTGCGACGCGCGTGAGGTGGGCGAGGTCGTGGTGCGCGGGCCGACGCTCACCCGCGGCTACTGGCGCGACCCGCAGGCCACCGCGCGGACCATCGTGGAGGGCTGGCTGCGGACCGGCGACGCCGGCTATTTCGACGCGGCCGGCTACCTCTACATCCACGACCGGGTGAAGGACATGATCGTGTCCGGCGGCGAGAACATCTATCCGGCCGAGGTGGAGAACGCGCTGGCCAAGGACGCCTGCGTCGCCGACGTGGCGGTCATCGGCGTGCCCGACACCCGCTGGGGCGAGGCGGTGAAGGCCATCGTCGTGCTGCGGCCCGGCGCTCCCGCCGACGCCGCCGGACTGATCGCCCGATGCCGCGGGCACATCGCCGGCTACAAGGCGCCCAAGAGCGTGGACTTCGTGGACGCCATCCCGCGCAACGCCGCCGGCAAGATTCTGCGCCGCGAACTGCGCGATCCCTTCTGGGCGGGCCAGGCGCGGGCGGTGAATTGAGCTCAGGCCACCGCCAGCCGGCTCCGCACCCGGGTCAGTCTCCGCGCCAGCCGCAGCCGCAGCAGCGCGCCCACGCCGATCGCCTCGGCCAGCGCCTCGCACGCCCGCCGCGCCTCGCCGTCCAGGCCGGCGACGTGGTCCAGCGCCCGCTGCAGCACCCACAGCGAATGGCCCTGCGCCTGCTGGCGCATCTCCACGCCGTGATAGTCGAACGTCACGGGGCCCAGGGCGGGCTGGTCCGCCCCCTCGGGCGACACGAGGGTCCCCGGCGGGGCCTCCGGGTTCGCCGCGACCCAGGCGGCGAGGCGCTCGGCGGACGCCAGCAGCTCCGGCCCATAGCCGACGAACACCTCGCGCAGCACCTCCGCCAGGGTGTCCGGCACCGCGTCGTCCGGCAGGGGCGCGCGGGGCGTGTGCGGGAATTCCGGCGTCACGGCCTCCTGGCCATTGATCCGTTCGATCCAGCGGAACACCAGCGGCGCGGTGCGCTGCAGGATCTGCAGGGGATAGGGATCGCGTCCCAGGTGTCCGTAGAGCGGCCCCATCAGCGCGCAGTCGCCCCGCGTCGGCGCTCCGCCCAGCAGGTAGGGATGCTCCGCCAGGTGCGCGTTCAGGCGCGCCAGGACCCGCGCGTAGGCCGCCTCGATGACGGGGATCGTGCGCGCCTCGATGCCCAGCATCGGCAGGTAGCCCGCCATCTTGGACGCCACGCGCCGGCCCAGGCGCTCGATATCCTCGGGCGATCCGGGAAAGCGCAGCGAGCGGCCGAACTCGCCGACCAGGAAGGCCTCGTTGATCTCCGGGAAGCTCCAGCGGAAGTGCATGGCCGGCTTGGTCAGCCCACGATCGCCCACGCATTCCAGAAGATGGGTGACCAGCCGCTGGCGCGGTCCCAGGCCCGCGTTGGCCGTCGGCGCATGGCGCCGCTCCAACTCGTCCAGGATCAGCGTGGTGTCCTGCACCACGGTCCCGTCCGCGAATTCGACGACCGGTATCCGATGGCTCTCCGCCGCCGCCTGCACCGTGGCGCGGTAGCGGGGGTGCGACGGGAAGCGCTCCTCGTAGGGGATGGCGTTCGCGCGCAGGAAGGCGCGCACCTTGGCCGTGTAGAGCGACGACGGCGCCCCATAGAGCACCACTTCGCAGTCCGTCGCCCTCAAACCCGCCTCCCGAGAATATCCGTTTGCGAACCGGAATTACGGTTTTATCATGGGCCCTAACGAACACAACGGGAGGGATGCATGGGAACGACGGAACGGGTGCTGCTGAATGGCGTGCCGGGCTCGCCCTACACCCGCAAGATGCTGGCCCTGCTGCGCTACCGCCACATCCCCTACAGCGTCATCCAGCTCTCGCACGAGGCGCCCCACCTGCCCCGTCCGAAGGTGTCGCTGCTGCCCACCTTCTATTTCCCCGACGCCGACGGCGCGCTGGTGGCGACGACCGACTCCACCCCCATCCTGCGGCGGCTGGAACGGGAGCATGCGGGGCGCGAGGCGCGGCCGGCCGACCCCGCCCTGGCGCTGATCGACGCCCTGCTCGAGGATTTCGGCGACGAGTGGCTGACCAAGGCGATGTTCCACTACCGCTGGGCCTACGAGGCCGACGTGGCCAAGGCCTCGGCCGTCCTGCCGGCCTACACCCGGGCGCGTCTCCCCGACGCGGAGCTCCAGGCCGCTGGCAAGGGGGTCGCCGAGCGCCAGATCCCGCGCCTGCGCTATGTGGGCTCCAACCCGGTCACCGGCCCGGTGATCGAGGCGAGCTACGTCCGCTTCATCGACCTTTTCGAGGCCCATCTGCGCGACCACCGGTTCCTGCTGGGCGACCGCCCCTCGGCCGCCGATTTCGCGATCTACGGCCAGCTGACCCAGCTCGTTCACTTCGACCCGACCTCCATGGCCCTCACCCACGCCCGCGCGCAACGGGTCGCCGCCTGGGTGCTGCTGATGGAGGATCTGTCGGGCGAGGACCCCAAGCCCGAAGACTGGTTCGACGTGGGCGCCCTGCCCGCCACCCTGACGGCGATCCTCGGCGAGGCGGGCCGCACCTATTCGCCGCTGCTGCTCGCCAACGCCGCGGCGGTCCAGGCCGGCGCCGCTGAGGTCCAGGCGCAGATCGACGGCAAGCCGTGGGTGATGCAGCCCTTCGCCTACCAGGCCAAGTGCCTGATGTGGCTGCGCGAGGAATACGCCGCCCTCGCCGCAACCGACCGCGCCCGGGTCGATACGGCGCTGGCCGGAACGGGCTGCGAGGCGATCTTCGCCTGACCTTGCGGGGGGGGGGGGGGGGGGGGGGGGGGGGGGGGGGGGGGGGGCGGGGGGGGGGGGG